>CAZYYC010000006.1:0-40080 GCA_964650935.1 uncultured Anaerolineales bacterium | reverse complement strand
CGATCAGCGTATCCACCACCTGCTTCAGGGCCTCGATGCCGTCCATCGCCACCCGGTTGCGCTTGGCCCCCTCGAAGGTGAAGGGACGCGTCACGACGCCGATCGTCAGCGCCTTGATCTCCTCTTTGGCGATGCGTCCGATCACCGGCGCAGCGCCGGTGCCCGTGCCGCCGCCCATCCCTGCAGTGACGAAGACCATGTCCGAGCCCTGGAGAACCTCGCGGATCTCGTCTTGGGACTCCTCGGCCGCCTTGCGCCCCTCCTCAGGGTTACCGCCGGCGCCCAATCCGCGCGTCACCGTATCACCGATGCGCAGGCACTTCGGCGACTGCGACGTCATCAGGGCCTGAGCATCGGTGTTCACCGCGATGAACTCGACGCCCTGGAGGCCCTCTTCAATCATGCGGTTGACGGCATTACTGCCCCCACCGCCGCAGCCCACGACTTTGATCTGCGCGAAGTTCTCAGCTAGACTTGCCATCTCAGCCCCTCCTTGCTTCTGGACCTTGCCATCCCGTGATGATGACCTCAAATACCGGAGTTCAGCCGGCCGCCCGAATCCACTTGATTCCCTCAGTCCTCCACTGCTCGGTCGTGATCCCATAGTTCTCCATCCTCACACTCTGTCGCTGTCTCAAGTCCCCAATATCCATCGATGATGCCGACACGCTTATGCTCAGGGTAGTAGGTTACGCAGCCATCCCATCGTCCGCGTCAGCCACGGCGTCTTGACGGTTCGCCACCCACCTCCTTCTTCCCACATTGGCGTCCACTTCACCAATCCCACCGCCACCGCCCCATCGGGGCCACTCACGCGATCGGTCAAGCCCGAGATGCCCTTTGGGATCCCGATCTGCACCGGCAGCTCGAAGATCGAGCGCGCCAGATCCCGCATCCCCGGAAGCTGGGCGGTGCCGCCGCAGAGGACCAATCCCGCAGGCAGCAGCCCGTCGAAGCCCGACCGCTTGATCTCCTGCTGCACGTTCTCCAAAATCTCCTCACAGCGCGCCTGAATGATCTCGGCGAGCTTCCAGCGTGGAATCGGGACGGGATTCCCCTCGCCATAGGGCGAGACGGCAAAGCGCTCATCCTCCGCCACCTGGTTGGAGAGGGCGTGGCCATGGCTGAGCTTCACCTGCTCCGCCACCTGCGACGGTAGTCGCAGTCCAATCGCGATGTCGTTGGTGACGTACTCCCCACCCAGAGGTAACGACTTCGTGTGCCACACCGTCCCCTCAATGAAGATAGCGATGTCGACCGTGCCCTCGCCGATATCCACCAACACCACACCCATTTCCTTCTCGTTGTCCGAGAGGACCGAGGTGCCCGCCGCAAGGCTCGTCATCACCAGATCGCTGATCTGAATGCCCGCCCCCTGGACACACTTGCGCAGGTTCTGCAGCGCGGTGCTGGATCCCATCACCACGTGCGCCTCCACCTCCAATCGGAAGCCGTGCATACCGAGAGGATTGCGCACGCCCGTCTGCCCGTCGACCGTGTAGGTACGCGGCAGGATGTGAATCAGCTCCTGGTTCTGCGGCAGCACGATCGCCCCCGCCGCCTCCAGCACTCGATCCACATCGTCGGGCGCGATGCCGCGGTCGCGCCGAGAGACACCGACCACACCGGTGCTGTTGCGTGAGCTGATGTGCGCGCCGGTCACACCGACGAAGCCGCGCTCGATCTGGTAACCGCTGCTCTGCTCCGCCTGCTCGACGGCGTCAGCAATCGCCGCCGTGGCCTGGGCTACATTCACAACCACGCCCTTCTTGATGCCCTTCGCCGGCACGTGCCCCACCCCGACGATGCGTACCTCCCCCTGTTCGCCGATCTCCCCCACCAGCACCAGAATGCGATGAGTCCCGATATCGATACCCACGACCGATCTTTCCACACTACACCCCCTACCACGCGCGCTGTTGAGAATAGGTAGCACCGTCCGGGAAACGCACATCCACCACCTGCGGTGAGATGCCCCTCACGGCGAAATGATTGAGCAACACCTGGTATGTCTGCCAGCGATCGGCCATATCGGCACCCACGCCAAAGGCGACGTGACGCCCCTCCGGATCCGTCCACACCAGCCCCTGCTCCGGCAGATACTCGAGGCGGTCCGCCGTCACCCCCAGTACCGTCAGCGCGGCGACGCCCTGCCGGATCGCGGCCAGGGTGTGGGCCCCACCCTCCACCGGGCGCTTGCCACGGATGACGGGCAGGTCGGGTCGCTCGCCCTGGGCGGGATAGAAGATCCCTTCGCGATCGACCCAGTAAGCGGTTGCGCCGTCCATCCACACCAGGACCGGCACCCGCTCCGTGATGGCGATCTCACAGAGGGCCGGGACCGGGCGGCAGGTGACCTCAACGGCGGTCGCCTGGGGCAGCAGGGTCATCACCGCCGCTTCGGCTGTCTCCGGCTCAACTAGAAAGCTGTGCCATCCCAACAGGTCGGAGGCAATCTTCACCTCCCGGCGCAGCATCGGATCGTAGATGCCGGAGACCTTGACGTCATCCCACATCACATACCACGCGTTGCCCAACGCCACCCACAGCGCCACGATGATAAGGGCCAGCAACGGCACCAACAACCGCCAGGGAATCACAAGACTTCGCGTCCGCGGTGCAACCGTCGCCTCCGCCCGGTAACCCCGCTGTGAACGCCGGGCCGCAGGCGCTCGCTTGGCCGCAGGGGCCTGCCGGGTCGTCCTCGAACGCCCGTCTGCCGTCGTGTGCCTCGCTCCAGACGCCCGCTTGGCTGCAGGCGCCCGTCTGGCTGCCGGCGCCTGGACCACCATCTGCTGATCCTGAGGACCCAAGAGGGCTGCGGTGCGGTAGTAGCGTTGACTTGGTCCAGCTCTGCGAGTCTTCCTCATAGATTCACCCTCCGTCTCTCTATCAGCATCATCCGATTTCCGCCAACGATCGCCGCCAGGCTGGGACTGCCGGCTGAGCTAGCCCGCTTCGTGCCCGCTGTTGAGCGGGCGGAAGACACGCACCGAGCGCGCGTTCTCCTGATGACGGTCCAGCGCGAGATCGATCAACCAATCCAGCAGCCGCTCATAGGGAACGCCCGAGGCTTCCCACAGCTTCGGGTACATACTGATCGGTGTGAAGCCCGGGATGGTGTTGATCTCGTTCAGGAAGACCTCATCCGTCTCACCATCGACCAAAAAGTCCACCCGCGCCATACCCGCCCCATCAATCGCTCGATAGGCGCGCACGGCCAGCTCCTGCACCAACGACTGGGTCGCCGCGTCCAAAGGCGCCGGAATGAGCAGCTTGGAAGCCGCTTCGCCATCGTCGAGATACTTGGACATATAATCATAGAACTCGCGGCTGGGGACCACCTCACCGGGTATCGAGGCACTCGGATCCTCGTTGCCGATCACGCTGACCTCGATCTCGCGTGCCGCCGGCACCGCGGCCTCCACCAGCAGTCGCCGATCGTAAGCCGCCGCCTCATCGAGGCCACGCCGCAGCTCCTCGCGGCTGCGACACTTGCAGATGCCGACGCTCGAGCCGAGGTTCGCCGGCTTGGTGAAGACGGGATAGCCCAGCTCCGACTCGACCCGCTTCAGAATCGTCTCGGGGTCCGTCAGCCACTGCCGGCGCGTACACCAGACGTAGTCGGCGATCGGGATTCCGTGCGACGTCACCACGTCCTTGAACGCAATCTTGTCCATCGCCAGGGCCGAACAGAGTACCCCGGCCCCCACATAGGGCACGCCCGCCAGCTCCAATAGCCCCTGGACCGTCCCATCCTCACCAAAGGTGCCGTGGAGAACAGGGAAGACCACATCCACCTGAGAGAGCGTCGCCAGTTTTGCCGCTCCCTGCTCGGCCCCGCCCGCCGCGGCCAACTCCGCACCCGCTTCCGTGCCAGGCTCAGTAGAGGGGCTCTCCCCGTGCACGCCGGCCCACAGCCCCGACTTCGAGGGATCGGCGAAGATCGCCGCCGCACGCATCGCCGTGTAATCCTCCTGCAGCAACGCCCGCATCGGATCCTGTCCCACGATCCACGCGCCCTGGCGCGTGATCCCCACCGGGATGACCTCGTATCGCTCGGGGTTCAGCGCTCGCATCACCGATTGGGCCGACGACAGGCTCACCTCGTGCTCGCCCGATCGCCCGCCGAAAATCACCGCAACCCTTAGCTTCTCCATCAACACATCCTATCGCTTTCCGGATCCAATCTAGTCCTCAACGCAGTCGACGCCGCGTTCCGCGGATATCCCGGCCACGCCGCTTGGCGGCTCCGGCACGATCTCGACCTCCGGCTCCAACAGCACACCGAACTGCCGGTTGACCGTCTCCTGCACACGCTCGATCAGCGCGCGGAAATCCGCCGCGGTGCCGCCGCCGGTATTCATCAGGAAGTTGGCGTGCTGGGTGGACACCTCGATGGCCCCACAGCGCGCGCCTTTCATCCCCGCCGCCTCGATCAGGCGTCCCGCGTAATCGCCCGGTGGGTTCTTGAAGGTCGAACCGAGCGTCCTCCCCGGCGGCTGGGAGCGTCGGCGCCGTTCGGTGTACTCCTCCGCCTTGGCGCTCAACTTGTCCGGATCGCCCGGTCGGAGCCGGAAGTCGGCGCTGAGGACAACCCACGCCGCGCCAGCACCCTTGAGCTTGCTGCAGCGATAGCGGAAGTCGAACCAGTCCACCGGCACCCGCGCGACCGTGCCGTCAAGACACAGCACATCCGCAGCAGCCAGCACGCGTGAGATCTCGCCGCCGAAGGCCCCGGCGTTGTTCACCACTGCGCCGCCCACCGTCCCCGGCAGGCCCACAGCCCAGGTCAGCCCCCCCCATCCGCGCGCCAGCAACTCGCGGACGAGCTGCACCACCACCACACCGGCGCCTGCCGTGAGGCGGTAGTCATCACCATACGTCAGCTCCTGAATGCGATTGAGCACGACCACACCCCGCAAGCCGGCATCGGGCAGCAAGATATTCGTCAGCCCGCCGTACACCTTCCACGGCAGGCCCGACGCCTGCGCCCTAGCGACCGCCGTCAACAGCTCCTCGCGCCGGCGGGCGACCACCAGCACATCAGCCGGTCCGCCGATCCCCAGCCCCGAGTAGCGCGCCAGAGACGCATGACGCTCGGCGACACCCGGCAGTGCCTCGGCGATCGCGTCAAGCGAGCGCTCGGTGAGCGAGCGCGCCTTGAGCGTCGACGCGGGCTGGTCGACGTTGACGCAGCTCAACCGCTGAAGCAGCTGCCTTCCGACCACATACTCGCGTCCCGCCCCCATCAGCAGCACCACGTCGCCCGGGCGGCACGTGCTGGCGAGCTCCTCCACCGCCATCTCCAACGTCGCCGCGCTCCGGAACCGTCGCGGCCGTTCAGGACCTCGCGAAGGTCGGGCAGCGGCCTCAGCCAGATCCCGCGCCAGATCGCGCGAGGTCAGCGAGCCGTCATCCACCTCGCGGGCAGCATAGATGGGCAGCACCAGCACCTCATCCGCCGCGTCGAAGCCGGCCATGAAGTCGGGATAGAGCGCCCGAACCCGGCTGAAGGTATGGGGTTCCCAGACCGCCACCAGCCTCCGCTCACCATAGCGATCGCGCGCCGCCTGGAGCACGCCGCGTATCTGTGTGGGATGATGGGCGTAGTCATCGACCACGGTGATCCCTCCGACCTCCCCCAGGACCTCGAACCGCCTCGCTGTGCCCTCGAAGTGCGCCAACGCCTGGCGTGCCACCTCGACTTCGAGGCCCAGTTCGGAGGCCACGCTCACTACAGCCAGTGCGTTGAGCACGTTGTACTCACCGGGCAGCTGCAGGGTCACCTCCCCCTGCGGTATCCCGTGGTGCTCCACCGCAAAGGTCAGTCCGCCCGCGTCGTTGGTGCGCACGTCGCGCGCGCGCCAATCCGCCGACGCTTCGGAGATCCCATAGAGCACGACCCGCCCACCGTTAGCGTGATGCGATGCCGCCAGCGACCTAGCGATCGGATCATCGGCACAGGCCACCAAGAGCCCACCGGGCACGATGTTGTCCACAAACTCGCCGAAAGCCAGCCGCACGTAGCCCAGGTCCTCAAAGCAGTCCGGGTGATCAAAGGCCACGTTGGTCACCACCGCGATCGTCGGGTGAAGCGCCAGGAAGGTTCGCCGGTATTCATCCGCCTCGATGACAAAATGCGGACCCTCACCGGCCCGTGCGTTCGTCGCCAGGTTGGCCATCACCCCACCCACGATGTAGGTCGGATCGAGCCCCGCCTCCAGCATCGCCAGCGTGACCATGCCCGTCACCGTGGTCTTGCCGTGCGCCCCCGCCACAGCGATCACGTCATAGCCGGCGGTCAGCGTGGTCAGGAACTCGGGCCGGCGGGCTACCCGGACCCCTTGCTCTCGCGCAGCGGCCAGCTCGATGTTATCATCGGGCACGGCGGAGGACGCCAGCACCAGATCGGGCGCGCCGATGTTCTCCGCACGGTGCCCAATCGACACCGCAATGCCCTCCGCGCACAACGCCTCAGTCAGCGGTGATGCCGCGCGGTCCGAGCCGTGCACGCGCACGCCCCATCCGCGCAGGACCCGCGCGATGGCCGACATGCCGGCACCTCCGATGCCGACGATGTGCACCTCGCTGATACCCGGCAGGCGCTCGGCGCCCACGGGATCCTGAACCGACGCGTTATCGATCACAGCCTCACTCACACGAAGACAATCAGGACAAAGGCAAAGGCCACAGCGACCCCTACAAAGAGGGACGGTCCCTGTAACCACTCCGTCGGTAGGTAGCGCAGCAGGTTCTGCGCGGCCTCACTCTGCGGCCCCGTGATGCCCCAGATGTTGTAGCCCATCTCGTGGACGAATCCCCACACCGTCCCGATCACCAAAAAGCCGTTGACGGCCCCCAGGAAGAGGCCCAAGAGCGTGTCCTCAAGCTTCTCCTTGCGCGCCCGCGAGCCCAGTCGCGACGAGATGACCGTCGTCGCATAACCAAAGGAGACCAGGAGCATGAAGATCATCAGGCGCACGTAGAACCAGGTCTTCGGATCCGACTGCTGCAGCGTCTGCAACGCCGTGCTGACCACCGGCACGTAGATCAGGACGACGAACTCGATGAAGCGCGCCAGGACGACGCTGAAGGCCACGAGCAGCTCTTTGGCCCAACCCCGGAGCGCGCCGATGATCAGAAACAGCAACACCAGACCGAGAAACACCGTCTCTAAAGGCACCATCGTCTCTTCCTCATCGCTTGTGATCCTAACCTGCCTGCGGGAGCCCCGCGCCCATCTCGACCAGCAGTTCAGCTGCCCGCAGCGCCGCACTGCGATGCGCGAGCCCTCGGGCTGCCTCTGCCATCTGCTCCCGTCGCGCCCCATCGGAGAGCAACTCCCGGACCGTGTCCACGAGCACCCCTGCGAGATCAGCGTCCTCGACCACGACCGCCGCGCCACGATCCGCAAGCCATCCGGCGTTGACCCGTTGGTAGCGCCAAGCGTAAGGATAGGGCACCAGGATCGCCGGCAGGCCGAAGTACGGGAACTCGCCCAGTACACTGGCACCGGACCGCGAGACAACCAAATCGGCTGCCGCCATCGCCGCGCCCATGCGTTCATTCAAGTACGGATAAGCTTCATAGCGCGCCCGTACGGCCTCCGGCAGCGCCTCACGCGCCGCCTCCACCTCCGGCCAATCCAGTGTGCCGCTGATGTGAATGATGTGCGCCATCGCCGTCAGCGCCTGCAGATGCGCCATCACCGCGCGGTTAATCGAACGCGCCCCCCGGCTCCCACCAAAGACCAACAGCACCGGAGCCTGGGCCTCAAGTCCCAACGCCTCGCGACCTGCCGCCCGCGTCCACCGCGTCACACGCTCACCCAGGGGATACCCCGTGACGACCGCCTTGCCCTGCGGAAAGTAGGCCAACGAATCCTCAACACTCACGGCCACCTGCTGCGCCAACCGCGCAATCGCCTTCACGGAGCGGGCAGGCTCAACATCAGGCACATAGACCATCAGCGGTACCCCTTCCAGCCGGGCCGCGAGCGCCACCGGTCCGCTCACAAAGCCGCCGGTCGCCAGGATCGCCGCCGGACGCTCCTCGCGCAGCAACCTGCGCGCCACGAAGATCGCCCGTGTCAGCTCCCAACCGTTGCGCACCGCGTTGAGCAGCGCGACCCCGTGCAGCCCACCACCGGGGATACCGACGAAGCGGATACCCGCCCGTCGGATCAGGTCGCCTTCCATACCGTCCAGCGTCCCCACCCATGTCAGCTCCGGCGCACCCGAGGGAGCGTCAGCGGCGACTCTGGGCAAAGCCTGAGCTATGGCGAGCGCCGGATAGACGTGCCCAGCCGTCCCGCCACCAACCATCCAGAAGCGCATCCCAATCTCCCTTGGGTTTCCCCCGCGATATGCCCAACAACAAGCCCGTGCCGCCTAGCGTGATCAACATCTGCGTGCCACCATAGCTGAAGAACGGCAGGGCGGTGCCCGTCGGCGGCACCAACCCGATCATCACGAGGATGTTCAGCAGCGCCTCGATCAGAATCGTTGTCGTGATACCGAACGCCACCAACGACCCGAAGGGATCGGGCGTCGCCAACGTGATCCGAAAGCCCCGATAGGCCAGCAGAATAAAGAGCAGGATCACCAACAGGCACCCCAACAGGCCGGCCTCCTCCCCCACCACGGCGAAGATGCTGTCCGTATGCGGGAAAGGCAAATAGCCAAACTTGAGCCGCCCGGCGCCCAGGCCTACGCCGAAGACACCCCCTTGCGAGATCGCCTGCACCGACCGATGCACGTGGTAGGGCATCAGGTCCGGATTCTGCAGTGACGCCAGATAGGATTCGAGCCGCTGGCGCGCATGCGGCATGTTCCACGCCAGCAGGCCGAACGTAGCCCCACCTGCCAGGATGGAGACAAAAATCTGAATGGGGTCACCGCCCGCAAAGAAGAACATCGCCACCCCGGTGACGATGATCAGAAGCGCCGTGCTCAGGTCGGGCTGAAGCATCACCAGCCCACCCACCAACCCGATGATCATACCGAACGGCACCAGGCCATACTTCACCTGATTCAGCTGCTCACCCTTCGAGGCCAGCCACGCGGCAATATAGATGACGGCGATCAAGCGCGCCAACACGCCCGGCTGGACCGAACTCCCCAGCCCGAAGAGGCTCCCCACATGGCGCGACTCCACCGACAGATCGATTAGACCACGCGAGGCACCGAAGACCGGCTTGGCAAAGAGCACGGTGATCAGCAACAATAGCAGATTCGTCGCCATCATGAGCGGCGCCAGCTTCTGCCACATAGGATAGGGAACCTGATAGAGCACCAAAGCCACCAGCGAGCCGATGCCGATCCAAAGCAGCTGGCGCATCCAGAATCCGCTGCCGATATAGAAAGTGGCACTGTAGAGCGAGAGCAGTCCAAAAGCCAGCATGACGACCACCGTCGCCAGGAGCACGCCATCCATCGTAGAGCTCGTCACCTTACGTTTTGCCATAGCCGATCACCTCTCCCAATGCCACACTAGGCTACCATCCGGCTCACCCAGGTGCGGAACGCCTCGCCGCGCTCCGCGAAGTCGCGGAACTCGTCGAAGCTCGTTCCCCCAGGCGACAACAGAACCACATCACCGGCCACGGCGCGGCTCGCCGCAGCCGCCACCGCCCGCTCGAGGCCCTCGACCACCACGATGTCAGCCAGTCCCAGCTCCTGCCCCGTTCCGTGCGCTCGCTCACGCGCCGCCGCGACGTGGTCTTGGATCAGGGGCGCAGCCTCGCCAAAGAGGATCAGCACCCGAACGCGCTCGACGACGCGCTCAGCAAAGCGCTCCCACGGGAGGTCCTTGTCGCGTCCGCCCGCCAGCAGGATCAGCGGCTCGTCAAACGCCTCCAGCGCAGCCAATACCCGCTCCGGTGCCGTCGCGATCGAGTCGTTGACCCACAACACACCGTTGAGTCGTCGGACCGACTCCAGACGGTGGGACACGCCCTCAAAGGTCTCAATAGCGCCCCGCATCGGTTCGGGATCACTGCCCGCCGCGTCCGCCAGCGCCATCGCCGCCAGGACGTTCATCACGTTGTGCTCGCCGCGCAACCGGATGGCCTCGCGCCCGATCACCGGTATCTCCTGTTCTGCGGTCCGCAACATCAGCATTCGCCCGTCCGGGCTCAGATAGGCCCCCGGCCCTGGAAAGTCGGCTTGTGCACCGAAGTAGCGAACCTGCGCCGAGGTCGCCCCGGACAACGCGCGAGCGTTAGCGTCGTCATACCCCAATACGGCGATATCACCCTCACCCTGGTGAGCGACGATAGCGCGCTTGGCCGCGATATAGGCCTCCATCGTCTTGTGGCGATCGAGATGGTTCGGCGTGATATTCAGCACCCCTGCCACAGGAGGGCTCACGTGCATCAACTCCAGCTGGAAGCTCGACAGCTCCATCACCACCCGGTCGTTGGGCTCAATCCGCGGTAGCTCGTTGATCAACGGGTTACCGATGTTGCCACCGACCCAGGTCCGAACGCCTGAGGCCGCCAAGATGCGACCCACCAGCGCCGTGGTCGTCGTCTTGCCGGCGGACCCGGTGATCCCCACGGTCGGCGCGGGACACCGTGTCAGGAACTCCTGAGCATCATTGCTCAGTGGTAGGCCGCGGCGCCGCGCCTCCCCGACCAACGGTAGATCGACGGGTACGCCTCCACTCAAACAGAGCAGGTCGCAGCCATCGAGCAGCGTCGTGGGATGCTCTCCCAGCACGTAGGTCAGATCGAGATCCGCGAGCTCATCCATCGCCGCCGCCAGCTCGTCTCGCGACCGGCGGTCCGACACAACCACGTGGACGCCCTGCTCAGCGAAGAAGCGTGCCAATGCAGCGCCCTGACGCGCCAGGCCGAGGATCACGACGCTACTCGGCAGGGCCATCACCGCGCACCTGACTCTCGCGGAGTCGAAGGCTGGGTCTGCGCCGTGAGCGCCGCCACAATCGTCTCCATCTTCACCCCACGCGATCCCTTGATCAGGACCACATCGCCCGGCTGCAGCACCTCGCGGACGACCTCGATCGCCGCCTCACTGTTCACCGCCTGACGGATATGGACCGCATCCATACCGCAGCTCATCGCACCTTCACCGATCAACTGCCCCAGCTCGCCGACCACGACCAATTCTGTCGCCACTTCCGCCGCACGGCACCCCACCTGCAGGTGGCCCTCGCGCTCGTAGGCGCCCAGCTCCAACATATCGCCCAACACCGCAACGGTACGTCCGGCGGACCGGTTCTGACCGGCGGACCGGTTCTGACCGGCGGACCGGTTCTGACCGGCGGACCGGTTCTGACCGGCGACGTCCCGTCCCATATCCTCAAGCAGGCTCAACGCAGCAAGCGCCGAAGGGGGACTCGAATTGTAGGAGTCATCGATGATCAGGCTGCCGTCAGGACCCGGCACGGTGACCAGCCGCAGTTGGACCGCCCGCGCCTGCAGCCCCGCGATGATCTCATCCCACGTCAACCCCTCAACCAGGCCCGCCGCCGCCCCACGCAGCACGCCGAAAATGCTGTGGCGGCCCAGCATCGGAACCTGCACAGAGATGTGATCATCCCGGTAGTGCAGCCGCGCCCGAACGCCCTCCATACCCAGCCCCTCGACATTGTCGGCCCACACATCTGCCTGAGACGAGAGACCATAGGTGAAACAGCGGGCCGCCGTGTGCTCGCCCATCGCCCGCACCCGCACGTCGTCGTAGTTCAGGATCGCCACGCCGACGGGCGCCGGCGGCAGGACCTCGACCAGCTCCCGCTTACCCAAGGAGATCTGCTCGATCGAACCCGCGCGCTCGGCATGGACCGTCGACACGTTGGTGACGATCCCCACATCGGGCCGCGCGATGCCGCTCAGGAAGCGAATGTCACCCGGCACATACATCCCCATCTCCAGGACCACCCGCTCGCAGGCCCTCGTGAGCCCCAGCAACGTCAACGGAAGGCCAATCTCGTTGTTGTACGACGCCTGGCTCCGCACGACCTGATAGCGCTGCTCGAGAACCCTGGCCACGATCTCCTTGGTCGTCGTCTTCCCCACACTCCCTGTGATCCCGATCACACGTGCGGTAAGGCGCGCCCGCCACCAGCGAGCGGCGGCCTGCAGCGCTTTCAACACATCCGGGACGCGAAGCACCACGGGCGTCGCCGGGTTGTCATCCGCCGACCATCGGTCCGCAGACTGCGCATCGATGACCGTGCAGGGACGCGACGGTCTGACATCACGCTGAACCACCACGGCCACGGCGCCGCGCGCGAGCGCGTCATCGACGTAATCGTGACCATCCACATGCTCGCCCGCAAAGGCGAAAAAGACGGTCCCGGGCTGCGCCTCCCGCGAGTCGATGACCGGCGTGATCGGCACATCGAGCCGCCGCGGACGCAACCCGTAGACGGACTCGATCAAGTCAGCCAGTGCAAACCGCTCACCTTGCGTCATCATTCGCTCGCCACCAACTCCATCGGCGGGATGCCGAGCAACACGAACAGCCGCGAGGCAACGCGCTGGAAGAGCGGCGCCGCCGTCTGCGTGCCCCAACGCAGATGCACCGGGTTCTGGGGTCGATCGATATTCACCAGGATCAAGAGCTCGGGATCGGGCAACGGCCCGAAGCCCACAAACGACGTCATCACATTCACGGGGTCGTAGCCGCCCGAGACGGGGATCTGCGCCGTGCCCGTCTTTCCCGCGACCCGATAGCCGGGCACCTGTGCGTTCTCCAACCGGTTCGCGACGTAGTTGCCCATCAGTTCGGCCACGTGGTCGGCCGTTGCTCGCGAGATCGGCTGGCCCAGCGTGCGCACGGGCGTCGTGACCACGCGCCCGTCGGGGTAGTGGCGCTCGGCGACGACATAGGGCGCCATCATCGTCCCGTGGTTGGCCAACGCCGAGACCGCCGTCGCCATCTGCAAGGGTGTCACCGCGATGCCCTGCCCGAAGGGGACCGTCGCCAGTGAGCTATCCGTCCAGTCCCAATCCGTGGGCAGCCTCACCAACCCCGCGACCTCGCCGGTCAGATCGATCCCGGTCTTGCGCCCAAAGCCAAAGTCGCGCACGTACTTGAAGAAGAGGTCCGCACCCATGTGGCGCGTGCTCAGCGTCGCCACTCCGACGTTCAGCGAGCGATCAATGACGCCTTGGAGGTTCTGATAGCCGTGGGCCTGGCGGTCCGAGTTGCGGATCACGACGCCGCCATACTCAACAGCGCCGTTGTCATAGTAGGACCAATCGCGCCCCACCGTCCCGGAGTCCAGCGCTGCAGCGACGGTGATCACCTTGAAGACCGATCCCGGCTCGTAGGGAACGCTGATGATCGGATCGACGAAGAGGTGGCGCTGAGCCTCCGAGTATTGGCCGTAGTTGCCGGGCTCGTAGGTGGGGCTGCTCGCCATCGCCAGGATCGCACCGGTGCGGGGGTCGATGACCAGGATGTTGCCCCCGTAGGCCCCATATTCGGCGATCGCCCTGGCCAACTCGCCTTCGACGAAAGCCTGGATCGTCCGGTCGATGGTCAGCTTCAGGTCGGTGCCTGGGTAGGCACGCAATCCGCCTTGAGCGAGCTCCTCGGGGAACGGGTTCGACACCACGTCGACCACGCCCGTGCGCTCGAAAGGTTGGGGGCGCAGGAAGCGCTGCTGCGCGGCCTCAACGCCGAAGCCATAGCCCTGGGCATTCACAAATCCCAGGGCATGGCACGCCAGCGTGCCCTCAGGATAGTAGCGGCGCCATTTCGGCTCCAGTGTCAGCCAGTAGTACCTCTCCGCCTTCAGTGTCTCGAGCTGTACGGCAGCCTCGCCCCCCACCCCCCACGCCAGAGGCCACCAGCGATAGCCCTCAATCTCCAGATCCTCCAGCAGATCCTGGACGTCGCGTCCCAGGAGAGGCGCGAGTTCGCGCGCTGCTGCGAGCTTGTCAGAGATCAAGGCCACTTCGGCACCGACGTCGTAAATGGGCTGATTGCCCACCAGCAGCGCATCGTTGCGATCGGTGATCACACCCGACGGTGGGACGGGCAAGGCATACGATCGCTGAACCAGGGTCTCGACCTCGGCGTCCCACTGCGGGCGCTCGATAATCTGCAGCAGGACCAACCGCCCCAACACCGGCAACAGCGCCAGCATCAGCAATCCGCTGACCAAGCGTAGGCGTGCCTCGGGCCCTCGCAACATATCAGGGCGCTCCCAGTTCGATGAACTCAATGGATTCGGCCGGGGCAAACCCCAGTGCGACGGAGCGCTCCTGCAGCACCGGTATGGAGCTCAGCCGCGCGATCTCGATCTCCAACCGGCTGATCTCCCGCTGCCGCGCCGCCAATTCCGCGTGCAGCGACCAGACCTCGCGCGAGAGACGCACGTTGAGCGCTCCCAAGGCGAGGTACGAGCCCACCAACACCGTCGCGATCAGTGCACCCACCACGATGGCCCGCGTCGTTACCTGGTTGAGCCGCTCCTGCCGTCGCGGCACACCGTGCGTACTCTGCTGCCATACCACGCTCATCGTTAAGCTCCCAAAGGTCCCGTATTAGCTGTCAGTTGATCCTCCACGCCGTCTATCCCACGCCTCGGCAGCCCGGAAGGTGATGCCTCCCTCATCCGTCCACCCGCTCCGCCAATCGCAGTTTCGCGCTGCGGCTCCGCGGATTCGCCGCGACCTCCGCTGCCGAGGGCACCACCGGTTTTCGTCCCTTCCCGGATGCGCCGATCACACGCACCGTACGGCGGTGGTCGCACTGACAGACCGGAATCTCGGGCGGACAGATGCAGTCCCGGGATTCTCGCTGCAAGAAACGCTTGACGATGCGATCTTCCAGCGAGTGGAACGAAATGACCCCCAGCCGCCCACCGGGCTTAAGGGCCGCGACCGCGTCCGGCAGCGCCGTCTCGATCGACGCCAGTTCGCGGTTGACCGCGATCCGCAGCGCCTGGAAGACCCTCGTCGCCGGGTGCAGCGCGCCGCGTCGACCGCCGACGGCTTCGGTCACGACGTCGGACAACGCATCGGTGGTGTAGAGCGGTCGCGCCCGCACGATCGCCCGCGCGATCTGGCGGCTCCGCGGCTCCTCACCATAGGTGTAAAGGATCTCAATCAGGTCTTCCTCGGATAGCTCGTTGACCAGGTCGGCTGCTGTGGCTCCCGACTGTGTGTTGAACCTCATGTCCAACGGACCCGACAGGCTGAAAGAGAACCCCCGCGCCGGATCCTCAATCTGCCACGACGAGAAACCCAAGTCGAAGAGCACCCCGTCCAACGGGTAGAAGCCCTCGCCCTTTGCGACCGACAGCAGGTCGACGTAGGACGCATGAACCACCACGATCCGCTGACCGTAAGCCGCTAGCCGCGTTTGCGCGCGATGCGCCGCCTCGGCATCTGCATCGAGACCGAGCACACGCCCGTCGGGCGCACTCGCCTCAAGGATCGCCCTTGTGTGACCGCCACCGCCGATCGTCGCATCGAGGTAGCGCCCACCCGCGCGGACGGACAGTCCACGCACCACGTCCTCAGTCAGGACAGGGATGTGCTCAACCGGTTCCATGCCCTGTCAACGACCCCGCCGATTGGCTGGGCGTTGCACAGCTACCACGCAGCCTAGATCTGCAGACCTGCCCACAACGCTGGGTCCTCATCGATCACCTCTGTCTGGGTGCTGTTCTGACGTTCCCAACGCTCCGGGTCCCAGAGCTCGATGAACCGGTCAAGCCCAACGACCAGGACCTCGGACGTGAGGTCGAGCCCGGCGTACTCGCGCAGACGATCAGGGATGAGTACGCGTCCCTGTTTGTCCAGTTCAGCAGCGACAGCATCGGCAAAGAAGACGCGCCGCAGCGTGCGTCCGCGAGGGTCCGTGATGGGAAGCGAGGTCACCTTCTGGGAGATTTCCTTCCAGACTTCCATGGGGTATACTGACAGACAGCGATCCAGTCCGCGGGTTACCACGATCTCAGCCGGCAACTCATCGCGGAACCGCGAGGGAATCGTAAGCCGACCTTTGTTATCGAGTGTGTAGGTGAACTGGCCCAAGAACATGATAAGTAGTCCCCACTAGAATGGCGAAACCATAGGGAGGAGCCGGCCTACTGTCCCATATTTCCCCACTTCTCCCCACCAACGCCCACATTATACAACATATCCCCAGCACATGCAACATAAATCCCAACTTTATGTCAGAATCCTGTCTGCACCTTTGGGATAATGGCGGACCTCACACGCTCACGTCCTTGTATCCCGCCACGCGACGGCTATAATCGACCTATGGCCCCACACGAGACCACGTCAAGCGAGGCCCTATGCTACGCCTAGAGCGCATCCGTGAGGACATCGCAGCTCTTGGACGGCAGGCCGCGGCAACCAGGCAGGCCCGTCAGGATGCACTGGCTATTGCACAACGTTGGCTGGCTGAGGTGCCCGGTGCCGAGGAGCTGCGCGGGCACGTTCAGCCCCTACTCGGCTCAACGGATCCTTGGTCGGGTGCGGTTCCCGTGACAGACCGGCCCCTCAATGTCCCGATCGCCTGTCCACCGGAGTCGCTCACGGGCGCGGTCCTCATCGGCGTGGATGGCTCCCAGATCTTCCCCGACCGTCACGCTTTGGCCCTCTACTACCTACTGCAGGTCGGCGCGCTGATCTTCCGCTACGACGGCAGTGCACCGACACCGAGGACCTTCGAATGGTTGCGTTACGAGGAGAGCGATCTCTTCGATGAACGCGGCTACTTGATCGGGGCGGAGACACTGGGGATGGAGCGCATGGTCAAGGAGATGGAGGTCCTGGCGGATCTCGTGGCCGCGTCATCGCCGGATGCGCAGGGACCGGTCATTGGACTCTTCGACGGCCCGCTGCTCTGGCCCTATGCTGACCGCGTGCCGGATGCAGGGTCTGCGCTCCGAACCTACATGGGGGCGATGCGGCGTGTGCAGCGCGGAGGCGGTCATCCGGTCGGTTACGTCGACCGCCCGGGTGGACGGCCTTTACTCGATCTGCTCTGGGCGAGCAGGCTGAGGCCCGACGAGTTCGGCGAACGTATCGGGGAGAGCCCGCTACACCACCTGACGGATGAGGATCTGATGGTCAGCTTCCTTCCGCCCGGGGCCTGCACGCCGTGGTTCACGCGTCCCACGCCGACCAACGACCGGCACGCCCAGGAGGGTCAGGAGATCTGGTTCTGCTATGTGCACATGGGTAGCGGTGAGCACCCGACGATCGCCCGCATCGAGATACCGGCTTGGGCCACCATCGATGGGCGCGCGCCTGCCGTCGCCCACGCTGCGCTGCTGCACCAGGCGGCAGCGTTGAACGGCTACCCCTATGTCTTAGCGCGCGCACACGAAGAGGCGCTGGTGACGACACAGGACAAGGCCGCGTTGGAGCAGGCCATCCAGCGAGAGATTCTGGCGTCCGGGCACCTCGCGCTGCCTTCGGAGAAGGCTCAGCAGAAAGCCCTCTTGGGACGCAGATAGCGGATAGGAGAGATGATGTCGGGATCTGATCAGACCATCACCATCGGCAACGTGCTGCGCGCGGACATCCGCGGCTTTGTCATCGCCTCGCGCATCCCTGCGCCCGAGGTCCCCACTTTCGGCGCCTTCGTACGCGCACCCATCCAACAGGAGACCGCGGAGCTGATCGGCCTCGTCTACGATATCCGGCTGCAGGACGACCCCTTCCTGCGCAATCTCGCCGCGAACGTGGTGCCCGATGCGCCCGAGTATGCGGAGATCATCCGTGACCAGCGGGAGAACCGCGCCGTGCCGGTGGAGATCTCCGTCGTGGCCATCGGATACCGCTATCGCGAGGCCGAGAGCTATCTCTACGGCTATCCGCCGCAGCCGCCGATGGTCCTGCACCAGATCACCGTCTGCTCCCCTGAAGAGGTACGCAGGATCACGGCAAGCGTTGATTTCCTGAGGACGCTGCTGGACAACCGCGACCTGCCTGCAGATGAGCTCATCCCCACCGTGCTGCAGCAAACCGCACCGGACGATGGCGCCGATCGTCAGGCCTACCTGCTGAGCGCCGGGCGCTATCTGGCCCAGCATCTGGGCCGCGACCCCGTACGGCTGGAGAAGATACTCCGCCGCATCGACGGGGGCTAGAGCATCAGCGCCCGAAGCTCTGTGAGAGCTTCGGGCGCCCATGGGTCGTCAAGAGAGGGCACTGAGCCTACGACTCGCCCCGCCCCTCCTTTACCGCGGCGATGAAGGCCACCGCCCGACGGGTCAGCTCCTCCATATCGCCGGCATCCAGCAACTTCTGGTTCACCAGGCTGCTGCCCACGCCGAGGGCCGCCGCCCCCTTACGGATAAAGTCGACCGCCGTCGTGAGGTCGACGCCGCCGACCGGCACGATCTCCAACTGCGGCAGCGGCGCGCGGATGGCCTTGATCAAATCCGGACCGCCGACGCTCGCCGGGAAGAGCTTGACCATATCCGCCCCCGCCTCCCAGGCCGTCAGCGCCTCGGTCGGCGTGTAGATCCCCGGCATCACCGGCACGCCGTAGCGATTGCAGAGCTCGACCACCGGCACGCTCAACGTCGGTGCGACCACGAAGCCGGCCCCGGCGAGCATCGCCGCCCGTGCCGTCTCCGTGTCGAGCACCGAGCCCGCGCCGAAGAGGACTTCGTCACCATAGCGATCGGTCGCCTCCTCGATCACGCCCAACGCGCCGGGCGTCGTCATCGTTACCTCGATGACGCGCACGCCCCCTTCCTTGATCGCGTCCGCCGCTGCAATCAGTTGGTCCGAGCTCTGCGCTCGCATGATCGCGACCACGCCCGTCGACCGTATCAGTTCCAGCTTCTCACGCTTGTTCATTGGATCACCTCGCGGTTCGCTTGCCGCCGCCGAGCACATCGGCCTTCATCAACGCCTGCACCTCATCCTTATTGACGATCGGCAGGTCAAACATCAGCGTCTGCTTGATCCGCGTCGCCGCGTCACCGACCAGGACCCCCTTCTCGATGCCGGCTGCCGTGAAGCCCTCCGTAAGCAGGCCGTAGTAGAAGCCCGCGTTCCAGGTGTCGCCACCGCCCAGCCGGTCCCAGAGCGTGATCGGCTTGACCGCCGGTGAGCGGTAGAGGGCGCCCTCGGCGTCCGCCGCCGCCGACTCCCAACGGTGCTGCTCGAAGGTGTCGGGGTAGCGGATCGTGATCGCGACGATTTTGGTGTTGAAGCGCGCGTGGATCTGGGCCGCGAACGCCTGGATGTCCTCATCATCAATGTGCCCGATGTCGCCGTCGACGATCTGCTGCGCCGAGTACTGACCACAGTCCATTCCGTAGATCAGGGCCATATCCTCGATCGACGTGATCAGCACGTCGACGTGGTCGGTTAGGATCGGCGTCATCACCGTGCGGGCCTCCTCGACGCCCCAGAGGGTCCCGCGGTAGTTGAAGTCCAGTCCGACCAGACAGTCCGCCGGCTTCTGCCCGACCGCTTCCTCGAAAGCGGCGAGCAACCCATTGTGGGCATAGCCGCTGTGCGGAGCCAATCCGAAGCTGATGCCTGAGGTGTGGAAAAGCGTGCAATTGTGGAGCGCCGCAGCCCAGTTCACCATCCCCGCGTCCAACCGCGATGCCGCCGAGTAAGCCCGCTGGTAGACACCGGTGTTCTTGCGCGGCGTCCGACCGATCTCGTAGATGAACCTGCCGATCGGCTCGGTCTTGGGCGCCCAGACGAAGTGGTCGGTGTTCATCCCGTTCTCGCGGGCGGTGTTGCGCACCATCAAACCGTAGGGATTCGCCGGTACGCGGGTCACGAAACCCGCGGGGATGCCGAAGCGCGATAGCCCCATCGCCAGCGTGTACTCGCTGCCCGCCATCGACAGGTGGACCGTTCGGGTTCGCTCGGGGCGCTCGTTGTCCGCCGGCGTATCGCGCACCATCACCTCGCCGAAGGTGACGAAGGCCGGCCCCTTACCGTCAAAGGCGCTCAGATCATCCTTCGTAATATCGTAGGCCAGTGTGGAATCTCCCATCTGTCCGCATCTCCTCATCGTGTTCTTCACTGCCATCGGGCCCCAGCATAAGTCAACTCGACGATCTCAGCAAGCCGCTTCGCCCGCAGCCGGATTCCCCAGGCAGCACCATCCGGCTAATAGCGCCCCACCCGCGTCAGCCCCTCATCCACGCCCTGCATCACCGCGTCGAAGAGCTGCTTCATCAGCGCAAGCTTCACCCCCTCCAGCTCAGGCGCATCCCACAGGTTCTCGAACTCGTCCGGATCCTCCTGCAGATCATAGAGCTCGCCCACCTCCTGCCCGTGATAGACCACCAGCTTATAACGATCATCCCGCAGCATATTAGCGTGGCTGGCGAAGCGCCGATCGAGCGCATCGTGGTACTCGCTGCGCACAAAGTCGCGATGCGCGTCGGGACTCGCCGTCCCGGTGAGGATCGGCATCAGCGAACGCCCCTGCACGTGGGGCGGGATCGGCATGCCGGCGGCGTCGAGCAGCGTGGGCACGAGGTCGGTCAGCTCTACCAACGCGTTGCTGCGCAGCCCCGCTTCGAAGTGTCCGGGCCACGAGAGGATCAGCGGCACATGGACCAGACTCTCGTAGAAACGGCAGCCCTTCCATAGAAGCCCATGATCACCCAACGTCTCGCCGTGATCGCTGGTGAAGATCACGAGGGTGTTCTCGCGCTGACCACTCGCCTGGAGGGCGTCCAACATCCGCCCCACCTGGTCGTCGATCAGCTCGATCTGCGCGTAGTAGGCGGCGACCATCCGCCGGGCGTCGTAGCTGTGGGGAGAGATCGGTGTCTCCGTCTGGAAGTCAACGCCGCCGAAGGCGCGCTGGCCCTCCAGCTCCTCCTCCCGGAAGAGCGGCAGCGGCACCGAGGCCGGGTCCATCCGCTCAAGGTAGGCGAGCGGAGGGTCGATCGCCGGGTGCGGGTCAAAGGGGTTGACGCTCATCAACCACGGCCCCTCGCGCGGTTCGGTCATAAAGGCGATGGCCTCCTCGGCACACCAGGTCGTCTGATGATACTCGGCAGCGATCCCCGGACGACAATAGCCGGGCAGGTGCCAGGCGCGTCCGGCCTCGCTCTCCAGACCCGCGTTGTACGCCGTATCCCAGTCGACGCCCTGATCCGCCAACCACTGCTGATAGTCATGCTCCGCCGTGGGCCAGAAGGACTCCGGCTGCGGATGGTGGCTCCACTTGAGCACGCGATAGCCGTAGCGGTCCTCGGGCATCTGCTCCACGCGCCCATCCGCCGCCGTGAGATGCAGCTTGCCCACCAAGCCGAGGTCGTACCCCACGTCGCGCAGCGTCCGCGTGATCAGCCCCGGACGCTCCGGGAACCAGCCGTCGCCGTTGCGGTTGACGTGGATCGTGCTCGGATACCTGCCGGTCAGAAAGCTCGCCCGGCTCGGCGTGCAGATGGGGCATTGGGTGTAGGCTCGCAGGAACGCGACGCCTTCGTCGGCTAACCGATCGAGGTTCGGCGTGCGGATTTGCGCGTTCCCCAGCACCCGGATCGTATCATGGCGCTGCTGATCGGTACAGATCCACAGGATGTTCGGGCGGGTTGAACTCATCGCGGACAGCCTCCTTATGTGTCGAACAGTCACTGCTCGTTACTTGCTCACCAATCCGCCACCGACCCATCGGCGTGCCAGAGGCGCGGCGTCTCCCACGAGCCGTCATCGAACTTGTCGGCGAGCGCTTTCTCGTCGAGCTCGATCCCCAGCCCGGGCCCGGTCGGTACGTCGATATAGCCCCCCTGGATGACGAAGGGCTCCTTGAGATACCCTTCGCCCAGCGTCACATGCTCCTGCGCCAGGAAGTTGGGCGTGCAGGCATCCAACTGCAGACATGCCGCCAGCGCGATCGGCCCCAGCGGGCAATGCGGCGCCACAGCGGCGAAGTAGGTCTCGCCCATCGCGGCGATCTTCTTGCACTCCAGGATGCCGCCGGCATGGGAGAGATCCGGCTGCAACACCGTCGCCGCCTGCTTCTCCAGGACCTCGCGGAAGCCCCACTTGGTGAAGAGACGCTCGCCCGTCGCGATGGGGATCGTCGTGCTGCGCGCCACCGTCACCATCACATCGACGTTGTCGGGCAGTACCGGCTCCTCGATGAACATCGGCTCATAGGGCTCCAGCGCCCGCGCGAGCCGGACTGCCATCGCCGGGCTCACCCGCCCATGGAAGTCGATGCCGATATCCACCTCCTTGCCCACCGCCTCACGCATCATCGCGAAGCGCGTCACGTTCTCCTCGACCACCGCGGGGGTATCGACGATGTTCATCGCCCCGATGATGCCCATCTTGAGCGCCGTGAAGCCCTGTCCGGCGCTCACCTTAGCGCTTTCGATGTAGTCGCCATAGGTCTCACCCCCCAGCCAGCCGTACATGCGGATGCGGTCGCGCACCGCACCACCCAGCAGCTGGTAGACAGGTACGCCCAACCACTTGCCGGTGATATCCCAGAGCGCCTGCTCGATGCCTGAGAGGGCGCTCGTCAACACCGGCCCACCACGGTAGAACTGTCCGCGGTAGATCGCCTGCCAGTGGTGCTCGATACGCCGTGGATCCTGACCGATCAAGTAGCGCCCGATCTCCTGAACCGCTGCCGCGACCGTCTGCGCGCGGCCCTCAACCACGGGCTCGCCCAGTCCCACGATGCCCTCATCCGTGTGCACCTTCAGGAAGAGCCAACGCGGCTTGACAAATAGGGTCTCCAGCTTCGTGATCTTCATATGCGTTCACCTCCGCTGCGAGTATACTCCCACGAGGGCGGTTGACGAGGTCACAGGTGATGCCATAATGACGATGTGATGATCCTGTATAGAGACATCGTGCGGCGCGCCGATCGGGCACGCCGGCCCAAGCTGACACAGCACACGGCATCGTGAGACGGCTCAAGACCCCTCATGTGGCCCTCGCCATCCTGCTCTCGCTGAGTGCGTGCGGGTCTACAAGCTCACCGGCGCCTGCAGAGACGCCGGCCATGTCTGCAGCTCAGCCGAGCGCGACGCCGGAGACGCTATCGCCCGCCACATCAGGTAGCCCCCTTCTCGTCGGAGCCTACTACTACCCCTGGTATGGCTCAGACGGGCGCCATTGGCGCGAGGGATATCGCGGCATGCCACAGCTCGGCGAGTATGACTCGACGGACATCGAGGTCATCGACCAGCATATCACGTGGGCATCGGCGTATGGCCTCGACTTCTTCGCCGTGAGCTGGTGGGGCCGCGATAGCTATGAGGATCGAGCCGCACAAGGACCCTTCCTGCGCGCCCTCGAGGGTCATCCCTTCCGCTTCGCGATCCTCTACGAGGCACCTGCCCTTCTGGGCATGCACCAGGACAGGATGATGATGGATGACCAGCTGGTCGAGCGCCTGAGTGAGGACTGGGCCTACCTCGCCACGACCTATTTCGGCCATCCCAACTACCTGACCATCGACGGGCGTCCCGCCCTCTTCATCTACCTGACCCGCACCTTCACGGGCAACGTGGACGAGGCGCTTACCCAGGTGCGCGCAGCGGTTGCCCTCGAGACGGGGCACGACCCCTTCCTGATCGGCGACGAGGTCTATTGGCACGCGCCCTCCACCAGCCGGATCCTCCCCTACGACGCCATCACGGCCTACAACATGCACACCTCGGTCGCCGGCATCGCAACGGATTTCGAGGACAAAGTGCGCGTACGCTACGAGCTCTGGGCGCAGACCGCGGAGCGCGCGGAGGTCGCCTTCGTGCCCGGCGTCATCCCGGGCTTCGATGACCTGGCGGTGCGCCCCGAGGCGGCCCACCCCGTCATCCCCAGGAGCCCCGAGCTCTTCGCGGCGCAGCTTCAGGATGCACTGCGGCTCGCGTCGGGACCGGCACGGATCGTGATGATCACCTCGTGGAACGAGTGGCACGAGGATACATCCATCGAGCCCGGCGAGGCCTTCGGACTCGACTACCTGCAGGTGCTAAGGGAACTCGTCACCGGGCAGCGTACCGGATACTAAATCCCGGAGGCTCGATTCGCGACACCCGGGGCGAGGGACTTGCGACTTAGTGCAGAACCGAGAGAATGGTAGGGTGTGTTTCGCGGACCCGCGTGATGTCAGCGAAGCAAGACTAGGGTGACGTCAATAGCTGGGAGATGGACCAGACGAACACACAGAACCAAGCATCCAGTATCCAACAAGGAGACACTACTTATGTTCATCGACCGACCTGACATCGAACCCGGCATCAAGATCGCAGCGCAGATCCGACCCGAGCCCACCGAGGATGATCTCGCCTTCATCCGGCAGATGGGCGTCGACTACGTCGTGCTCTGGACCGATGGTGAGCACGCCGGCTACGACTACTACGCCAGCCGGCGCGATCTCTTCGCGGAGCACGGGCTGAAGGTCTACGGCTTCGGCTCGAGCTCGGTCCACAACCAGCCCAAGATCACGCTGGGGCTGCCGGGCCGCGACGAGAAGATTGAGGAGTACAAGCAGCACCTGCGCAATCTGGGCAAGGCCGGGATCCCCTACACGACCTATGCCCACATGGCCAACGGCATCTGGAGCACCGAGCGCGAGACGACGCGCGGCGGCGCCCCCGCCCGCGCCTTCAACCTCGAGACCGCTCGTGAGGGTCACTGGGCCGGCGAGATCTTCGAGGCCCCCCTTACTCACGGGCGCACCTACTCCGAGGACGAGATCTGGGACAACTTCGCGTACTTCATCAAGCAGGTTGTTCCCGTTGCGGAGGAGGCCGGCGTCAAGATCGGCATCCACCCGGATGACCCACCCGTGCCCGAGCTCGGCGGTATCCCGCGCTGCATCTTCGGCAGCTTCGAGGGCTACAAGCGGGCGCTGGAGATCGCCGACAGCCCTAACGTCGGGATCTGCCTCTGCGTCGGCTGTTGGCTGGAGGGCGGCGACTGGATGGGCAAAGACGTCTTTGAGACGATCAAATACTTCGGCGAGCAGGACAAGCTCTTCAAGGTCCACTTCCGCAATGTCAGCCAACCGCTGCCCTACTTCGTCGAGACCTTCCTCGACGATGGCTATATGGACATGTACAAAATCATGCGCGCGCTGCGCGAGGTCGAGTTCGACGGAGTCGCCATCGCCGACCACATCCCGCTGATGGCCAAAGACCACCGCGTCGGTACAGCCTTCTCCATCGGCTATATGAAGGCGCTTCTCGAACGCGCCAACGCGGAGTTCGCAAGCTAGAAGCGTCGACGCATGGTCTGTAGCGCAATCGGGACGAGCCGGAGAACGGAAACATTCGACACGACAGGAGGCAACCATGTCAGAGGAAACCCAACAACCGTCGATTCTGGAGCTTCAGGCACGATGGGATAAGATCCGCATCGCCAACCTCTACGACACACTGGATGCCATGGGCTATGGCGACCAGTGTATCGACCTGGGCATACGCCCTCTCTTCCCGCATCAGCACCTCGCCGGCGTGGCGGTCACGATGCGCGGCACCCGCGACCCCCGCACGGAGGAGGAGAAGAAGGCCGACTTCGAGAAGGCCAAGGCCGCGGGCAAAGAGAAGGAACGGCCCGGCGAGGTCATCTTCCCCGGCTGTGTGGTCGTGGTCGACGGTGGCGGCGAGCCCTTCACCGGCAAGTTCGGTGAGATGACCAGCTGGAGCCTGCAGCAGAAGGGCGCCAAGGGCATCGTGATCGACGGCTACATCCGCGACCTGCTGGGCCTGGAGGTCATCCCCGACTACACCGTCTGCGCTCGCGGCACCTCACCCATCGAGTCGAACAAGCGCTGGTCGATCATCGACACCAACGTCACCATCGCGATGCCCGGCACCCTGACCAGCCAGGTACCCGTGCATCCCGGCGACTGGATCGTCGGCGGGCCTGACGGCGTCATCGTCGTCCCGCAGGAGATCGCGATGGAGGTCCTCGAGAAGGCCGAGGAGATCGAGGGGCGCGAGCAGGGTATGCGCGAGGATATGGCAGCCGGAATGTCCTTCAAGGACGCCTACGAGAAGTGGGGACGCGCCTAAGGGCATCGCACCCACCTTGCGAGGGTGCGAGCCCGAGCCAGGCTCGGGACACCCTCGCAAGATGAGCCGCACGTCGGCCCCTATCCGACCATCAAGGAGAGAGCGAATGGATAGTGTTGATTTCGGCAAGACCGGGTTGCGCGTCTCGCGCATGGCCATCGGCACGGGGACACACGGCTGGGCGAAACGGTCCGAGCAGACCGCGCTGGGCATCGAAGGCCTTGCTGACCTGCTGGTGAAGGGCCTCGACCTGGGGATCAATTTCTGGGATGCTGCCGATCAGTATGGCTCGCACCCGCACGTCGCGGCAGCGCTCAAGCGCGTCGCCCGCGACCGGGTGGTGATCGCGACCAAGACGACGGCCAAGAAGGAGAAAGCGACATCGCGCGAGATCGACCGCTTTCTCAAGGAGCTGGGGACCGATGTCCTCGACATCGTCCTGCTCCACGGCCTCAGTGACGGCAACTGGCCCACGAAGTTCGAGGGCCCGATGGCGGCGCTCACCCGCGCTCAAGAGGCGGGCAAAGTGCGCAGCGTCGGCTTCTCCTGCCACAGCCTGAGCGCGCTGCGCGCCGGGGTGGCTACCCCCTGGGTAGAGACCGTCCTCGTCCGCATCAACTACGACGGCGTCAACATGGACGGCAGGCCCGACGAGGTCGTCCCGGTCATCAAGCAGCTCTATGACGCCGGCAAGGCGATCTACGCGATGAAGGTGCTCGGCTGCGGGCCCCTGACCCACGACGTGCGGCGCGCCATCGACTACGTGCTCGGCCTCGGCACGGTCCACAGCCTCTCCATCGGCGTGACCAGTCTGGCCCAGCTCGAAGAGGATGCAGCCCTGATCGAGAAGCTGGCGCCGGTCCATCCGCTGGGCACCGCATAACGGTCCCTCCCGGGTTACTGAGCACGGGCACCTGCGCAGGAAGAAACGTTCCAGGCAACCCGGAAGGTGAGATAAAGGAGTTCACTATGACACCCGAAGTCCGCTATCACATGCTGCGTCCGGCTCAGATCGTCGAGCGCCGCAACGCCTGCCCCGTCGCCTACATCCCCATCGGTACCCTGGAGTGGCACGGCGTTCACAACCCGGTAGGTGCTGATACGCTGCAGGCCGAGGGCCTCGCCCTGATGTGCGCCCAACGGGGGGGCGGGCTGGTCTTCCCACCCCTCTACTATGGCGAGAGCCGCCTGGAAGCCCTGATGGAGGCCAACGCCGGCGACCGCGAGGCCATCGCCGCCGGCATGGAGCTCTCTCCGGACAACTTCCTGCCCGAGCGCCAGCCCTTCTCGGCGACCGAGCAAGCCCTCAACTACCACAAGCTCCTCATCCACATCCTGGCGGAGGCCGAGAGCCTGGGCTTCAAGCTCGGCGTCCTCGTCGCCGGGCACTACCCCCTCATCGACCA
Source organism: uncultured Anaerolineales bacterium (assembly GCA_964650935.1). Classification (GTDB taxonomy): domain Bacteria; phylum Chloroflexota; class Anaerolineae; order B4-G1; family SLSP01; genus PWVB01. Next base: position 12,697 of record CAZYYC010000006.1, on the reverse strand, counting down.
CGCCCGCGCCGCGGTGCTGCAGTTCAATCAGCGTGAGCACAGCAAGCGTGCCGGGATGCTGGCCTGGGCCTTCGTCGACTACCTGCTTGTCCAGCAAGCCTATCCCCATGCAGGCGACCACGCCGCCGGATGGGAGACCTCGCACGTGATGGCGCTCCACCCTGACACCGTCGACCTGACCTTGCTCCCACCCAAGGGCGAGACCCTCATCGGCATCGGCGGTCATATGGCGCCCCAGGATGCCACCGCCGAGTTCGGACGCGAGACCTTCGACGCCGCGGCGGACATCGCCATCCGCGAAGTGTACCACCGGTTGGAGAACCCGCATCTCTACCGCGGGCACGGCACCAGCCTCCGCGAAGGGCTCTGGCGGAGTGACTAAGGAGGGTATGATATGACACGGATCCTGGTAACCACCTTCAGCGTCTCGGGCAACACTAAGGCCCTTGCCGACGCCGTAGTCGACGGTGTGACCTGCGTGGAAGGCGTCGAGTGCATCCGCAAGCGCCTTCAGGAGACCACGGTCGAGGACTGGGTGAACGCCGACGGGATCATCGTCGGCTCGCCCACCTATTTCGGGCAGATGGCTGCCGAGGTCAAGGCGCTCTTCGACGAGACCGAGTCCGTCTACGGGCAGCTCGAGGGCAAGGTCGGCGCCGCCTTCACCACCTCCGGCGGGGCCGGCTGCGGTCACGAGATGACCAACATGTCGATCATCACCGCGATGCTCGTCTGCGGCATGGTCGTCCAGGGCACAACGAAGGGCCCGCACTTCGGCCCCTTCGCCGTCGGCAAGCCCGGAGAGAAGCAACTCGACCAAGCTCGAGAGATGGGCATTCGCGTCGCCCAACTCACCAAGAAGCTCTTTGGATAACACGGCTCAGTCGGCTTGCACCCATATGGGGCGGGAAGCCGTCCCGCCCACCCCGCAACATCGTCAGCCGCACCGAGTATGATGGAAGACGACTTCGACGTAGCCGACCTGCCTGCGGTGAAAACCTGGGCCGAGTGGGGCACCCCACGCGGTAGGTAGGCCTATGCACAGCAACTTCGATATAGCTGACCTGCCTGCGGTGAAAACCTGGGCCGAGTGGGGCGAAGTCTTCACCGACGCCGACCTCTGGGAGCCCGCCGTGCGCGAGATCTGCCGCCGCGCCGATCTACCCGCGCACACGATCACCGCCGGCTATCCGGGCACCAATGCCGTCTTCGTCATCAACGCCCGCAGACCCGACGCAGCGGTCGTCAAGATCTACGCCCCGATGTGCATCGGGGATTTCGAGCTGGAGCGTGTGCTGCACCCGCTCCTGACCCGCCGGCCCGAGATCGGCGCGCCCGTCCTGCTGGCGGAGGGCGCCCTGGGCGAGGCGGGCGCGTGGCCCTACGTCGTGCTCAGCTTCCTGTCCGGCGAACCGATCCGCGAAGTGCGCGAGGAGCTGCCCCGCCGCGATCTGATCGCGATAGCCCGCGACCTAGGCCATCGCGTGCGCGCCCTTCACAGCATACCCCGCACGGCGTGGGGCCCACTAGGTGCGATGGAGGCCGCATGGCCCACCACCGCTCGGCGCTACCTCCACCAGAACCTCGATAAGCTCCGCAACCGCAGGGTGCTGCCGCGAACCCTGCTCGACGCCATCCCGAGCTTCGTGCACCCCTTCCTCGAAGCTGAGGATGAGCTCCTCCTCGTCAGCGGCGACGTCACCGAGGACCACGTGCTGCTGGTCGAAGACGATCAGGGTTGGTCGATCTCGGGCCTGATCGACTTCGCCGATGCCCTGATCGCCCCCCGTGCCTACGAGTGGGTCGCGCTTTGGTTCAGCGCCCTACGCCGCGACGCCGGCGCCCTGCGCGCCTTCACAGAGGGCTACGGCGACCTTACCGCCGACACGACCTTCTACCGGGCCGCGATGGCCTTCACCTTCCTCCACGAGTTCGGTGCAGAGATCATAGCCGATGAGCTCCGCGGTGAGGACACCGCCACGATCACCAACGTCCAGGCCCTCCAGGCCATCCTCTGGGACCCCGACTGAGCCTGCCCGCGCCTGCCCGGCAGCCGGGCTTCGCGCACAGGCTTGCACGCTTGTAGCCCAGCCTTCGGGGCGTCGGACGCGGCAGTGCCTTCGCTGAAGGGCACGACGGCCCTTCGACCGGCCGGACGCGCACGCCCCAGCGGCAGTTGTGCTCCAACCATATCAAGCTAGAATCTCCCCAGTAGGCCACCAAGCACGCGCAGGGAGGTGGGATGTCCGAGACGGTCCGACTGTTCACCATCGGCCACAGCAACCACGCCATTGAGCACTTCATGGAGCTCCTCAAGCAGCATCAAATCACCCTCCTCGTCGATGTCCGCAGTCAGCCCTATAGCCAGTGGGCGAGCCAGTTCAACCGTGAGCTGCTCCGCCACGACCTCGAGGAGGCCGGGTTCCACTACCTCTATAAGGGCGGCAGTCTGGGCGGACGCCCGGAGACCGGTCAGGTCGCCCCCGATTACGGGGTGATGGCCCAACGCCCTGGCTATCTCCAGGGCATCGACGAGCTGCTCGACCTGGCGCGCAGTGAGCGGCTGGCCGTCATGTGCAGCGAGGGCGATTTCCACCACTGCCATCGCCACCTCCTGATCACCCAGACGCTGCTCGCACGCGACGCCACCGTGCTCCATATCCAGCCCGACGGGACGCTCGCCGAGGGTACTCTCGAGCCTGAGCAGTTGACGCTGTTCTGAGGAGGTCGATCCTATGCCCACGCTCTACACGATCGGTTACGAGAAGCGGCCCCTATCCGACTTCATCCACCGCCTCCGTGAGGCAGGCGTCGACGCCGTGATCGACATCCGCCTGCGCAACACCTCACACCTCGCCGGCTACACCAAGAAGGAGACCCTCGCCTTTCTGCTACCCGAGGGCTTCGGGATCGCGTACGAACACCACCCCGAGCTGGCGCCTTCCGATGAGATCCTCGACGCCTACAAGGCCAAGGGCGCCGGCGACTGGATGCGCTACGCAGAGCAGTTCCTGCCCTTGCTCGAGGCCCGTGAGGCCACCCACGTCGGTGAGGCGCTCCTGGCCCGCTACCGCGCGCCCTGCTTGCTGTGCAAGGAGGCCGACGCCGCCCACTGCCATCGTCGCCTCGTCGCCGAGATCTGGCAGGCTCACCTACCCGATCTGACCATCGTCCATCTGTAGTCAAAGAACCTGACTTCGGTGATCCCCAACGCACGCACCAACCACAGGGAGGCGCACGATGCCCACTCAGGAAGTGCTCATCCTGGCGATGACCAAGATGCTCAGCGGAATCTGCACGGCGGGCTTCTCCTGCGATCCCGCACCGACCACGGGGCTCTGCTGGATCCGACCGACGCGGGAGTTCGGCACGGTCCTGCCCGGCGATATGACCGATGAGGACGGTCGCCTCATCCACTGTTGCGACGTCGTGGCCCTCAACCTCATCACCGCCCGCCCCGACCCGCCCCACGTCGAGGACTGGGTGACCGACTTCGTGCACCAACGCCCGCGCGTCGTACGCCGGTTGGAGGGTGAGCGTCGCGCCGCCTTCTTCCCCAAATACCTCGATGGGGCCCCGGAGGAGGTCCTCTGCGACCACATTCGTTCGCTCTGCCTGGTGCAACCGCGCGACCTCTGGGCGCGCTTCAGTCTCGATCCCGTCTCCGGCAGATACGACGCGCGGATGGGCTTCACACTCGACTGCAAGCGACAGCACCCGCGAGCTCAGAGCGACCGAGGATGCTCGGTCACCGATCTCAGATGGCGCGCCCTCGGGCAGACCTGGTTGACGGCCCAGGGAGGCGAGCTCACGCTCGACGCGGACGGGCTGGCCGAACGCCTGGGCGCCGAAGCGCTCTATCTCACGCTGGGACTGAGCCGCAAGTGGCGCGGGGCGTATTGGCCCTTGGTCCACGCCGTCCACGTCGTCCCCGACTATGCGGTGACGATCAATCCCGACGTTCTGTGAGGCGTGCAATGGAAGCAGACCTGTTGACCCAGCTCGGATTGTCCCCTGATGATGTGCGCCAACTCGCGGGTCAGGAACGCACCCGCCTTCTGGGCTTCCTCCAGCGTTGGCATGCCGCCGGCGAGCTCCACACCTGTCTCGACATCCTTCAGGAGGAGCGCCCCGATCTGATCTCGCTGCTTGACCTGCGGGCGCGGGCCTATGCCGCCGAAGAGCGCTACGCTGAGGCGCGGCAGGTCATGGAGGCGCGCCTCAGCCGACAGAGCAGCGTGCCGGCACGCTCGCTACTGGCCGACATCCACCTGGCCCAAGGTGACCACGAAGCAGCCGAGGCCATCGCGGCAGAGCTGATTGCCGACGACGAGGAGAGCTACGCCGGTTGGCGCGTCCGTGCCGAGGCCGCGCTCCGTCGCGGCGACCTAGCCGCGGCGACCGCGGCGAACCACACCCTAGGCAGGCTGCGCCCCAACGGCACGCGCTACCTGCTTAACATGGTCGCCCTCTACCGGGCCCACGAGGACTGGGTCACCGCCAGCGGCTACGCGGTACGCCTGCTCAACACCGTCGAGGCCCTATGGGAGCTACCGCCGCCCATCCTCGAGACCCTGCTTGACTACTTCAAGGCCAGCGGTGAGGAGACGCGCACGGTCGAGCTGGGCGAGGCGCTGGACGCCCGCTATCAGCAGGAGCTCGAGGAGCTCAAGGCTCTGTTCACCGCGAAACGTGCCCACGACGAAGACCGGCCGGCGGAGCATCGCGCCACCGCCCCAACCCGAGAGCACGAACGGGCGGCACGGCTAACCGCCCCACATGCGGCGCCGCCGAGTTCGCCGGTTGAGGCTGAGGACCTCGCCCCATCGCCGGCCCCTTCCGTCACGGACGTCGAGCGCGCCCATATCCACGCCGCCGTGGGCGACACCTTCGGCTTCGAGCAGCTCCTGCCCGGGCAGCTGGAGACGCTCGCCTGCGTCTTCCGCGGCGACAACGCCTTGACCATCCTGCCCACCGGCGGCGGCAAGTCGCTCTGTTATCAGGTGCCCGCCCTCGTCGCCGAGGCCGGGCTCACCGTCGTCATCTCGCCCCTGATCGCGCTGATGAAGGATCAGGTCGATTCGCTCCCGGCGCATTTGCGCCCGCTCGCCACCACCGTCAACAGCAATCTGGACGGCGACGAACTCCAACGGCGCCTCGACAGCGCCGCCCGAGGCGAGTTCCGCCTCCTCTATGCCGCCCCCGAGCGGCTACGCCAGCCGGCCTTCCTGCACACCCTGCGCAAGGCCGACGTCGCGCGCCTCGTCGTGGACGAGGCGCACTGCGTCAGCGTCTGGGGTCATGACTTCCGACCCGACTATCTCAAACTCGGCGAAGCATGGCATGACTTGGGCGAGCCCCCGATCCTGGCCCTGACCGCGACGGCGCCGCCGCGCGTGCGTCGCGACATCGTTCAGCACCTCAGCCCGCATCGTCCCATGGCCACCATCACCGGCGACACCTTCAGGTCCAACCTGCGCCTCGAGGTCTACCACGCCGCCAATCGCGACGAGAAGCTCCACCACCTCCTCAGCCTCTGTCAGGCGACCAAGGGCCAGGGCATCGTCTACGCCGACACGCGCGCCCGCTGCGAACAGATCGCCGCGCTCCTGCGCAGCCGGGACATCGACGCCGAGCACTATCACGCCGGGATCGACAACCGCGATGCTGTCCAAGAGCGTTTCATGGCGGGGCAGACGCGCATCATCGTCGCTACCATCGCCTTCGGCATGGGCATCGACAAGCCCGACATCCGCTTCATCATCCACTTCATGCCCCCTCACTCGCTGGAGTCCTACTACCAGGAAGCCGGTCGCGCGGGCCGCGACGGCCAGCCGGCCCGCTGCATCCTCTTCTACAGCAGCAGCGACCGCGCCCTGCTCACCAAGCGCATGCGCAGTAGCTTGCCCACCGTCGAGTTCTTGCGCGACCTCTACGCGACGGTCCAGCGCGCGCTGGGCGCAGCAGGGGTCGGCCGGATCGCCGTAGGGGACCTCGAGCGGGTCCTTGGCGCCGACGACACCCGGGTCCGCGTCGGCCTGAGCATTCTGGAGGAGAACGGGCTGCTCAGTCGCGGCCCGGATATGCCGCGAAGTGCCCTCATCTGTCTGCGGCGTCCGCCTGAAGGATCGTCGGACCGCTTCGAGGCCTTCTGCGAGGCCATGCGCTTCCGCCCCAACCAATGGCTGCAGGTGGATCTGCTCGAAGCCGCCCAACGCGCCCAGATCCCGCCGGCCGAGATCGAGGCCCAGGTCCTCACGTGGGCCGACCAGGGCCTGATCGCGTGCCGCTTCTCCGGGCGCGACCTGCTGCTGCAGCGCCGTCAGGTGCCCGACGATGTCGCCCAGCGCATCCACCTCTGGATCGACCGCTTCGCCACCATCCAGGCGCAGCGCATCGACGAGATCGCCGCCTACGCACGGACCCATCACTGCCGCCATGGCCACCTGAGCACCTACCTCGGCGACCGCCCCATCGATCGGTGTTCAGCATGCGACAACTGCGTCGCGACGGAGGCCGCACCGGGCATCGACCTGCCGACCAAGCGGCAGCAGCTACTCACCATCCTCGACTGCCTCGATGAGACCGGCCACGGCTGGGGGCGTTGGAGCCTGATCCGCATCCTGCGCGGCGATGACAAGGCGCCGGAGAAAGGGCAAGGGTTGAACGCCTTCGGGGCGCTGCGCTTCCGCTCACAATCGATGGTCGGGGACCTGATTGACGGGCTCCTGCACCACCGGCTCCTCTCCGATCGTGAGCTCGACAACGGCGGCATCGTCCTGGAGCTCACCCCCTCCGGACAGGCTGCGCTGAGCAACCCCCGGGTCCTGGACGCGCATCTGCCGCAAGAGGACGAGCGTCAGACCCATCGCCAGGAAGCCGAGGAGCTTCCTGAAGTCAACAGTGACCTGTTCGAGCAGCTGCGCGCGTGGCGCAGCGCGGAAGCCAAAGCTCGTGGGCTGCCGGCCTACGTGATCTTCCACGATGCCCAGCTGCGGGCCATCGCGGCGACCAAGCCCCAGACCATCGACGCCCTGCTGAGCATCCACGGTGTTGGCGCACGCAAGGCGAAGGCCTATGGCGGGGCCGTGCTCGCGTTGGTGCGCGAAGGACTCAACAGGGAAAGCGATTCGGCAGTTCCCCCCAACCAAGTACAATAGCCTGATACGCAAGCCAGCCACAAGGGACGGAGGAACAGCGTGCAAGACCACCACGACACGGTCGATGTCGTCGTCATCGGCGGCGGCACCGCGGGCGTCATCGCGGCACTGCAGGCAGCACGCGCCGGCGCGCGCACAGCCATCGTTGAGATGGCAGGCCAGCTCGGCGGGACGATGACCACCGGCGGCGTGAGCGCCCCGGCCTACTTCTTCAGCTCCGATCAACAGATCGTCGCCGGGATCGGCTGGGAGCTGGTCAAGGCGACCAAGGCGCTCGACCACACCCCTTGGCCCGACTTCGCGTCGCCCAGCCGGACGCGCCCCAGCTCCCACGTTCACGTCAACCCGGCGGTCTACGCCCTGATCGCCGAGGAGGCCTGCCTCGATGCCGGCGTCGATCTCCACTTCCACGAGATCCTGGTCGGTATCGAGCCCCAGGAGGAGGGTTGGCGCGTCCGGACCGTCGGCAAGGGCATCCGCAGACGGATCGATGCACGCGAAGTGATCGATGCGACCGGCGATGCCGACGTGGTCGGCCTGTTGGATCTGCCCAGGGAGCGCGGTGAGGTGCGTCAGCCGGGCACCCTGATGTTCCGGCTGGGCGGCTATGACGCCGCCGAGCTCGATGTCGAGGTGGTTCAGGAGCGCTTTGAGGCCGCGATGCAGGACGGCAGGCTGCAGCCCGGCGACTTCTGGCGTGCGGAGGACGACCTCTTCATCTCCTTCCTACGCGGGGGCGGCGCCAACCAACAACACATCTTCGGCGCCGACGCCACGACGTCGGTCACCCAGACCGAGGCCAACATCGCGGGCCGCCGGGCGCTGTTGCGGCTCCTGCGCTTTGTCCAGTCGCTGCCCGGCTGCGCCGGCGCCACGGTGCAGCAGCTGTTTACGCAAGCCGCGGTCCGTGAGACCTACCGTATCGTCGGGGAAACCAAGGTCACCTACGACGACTACATCGCGGGCCGGTGCTTCGACGACGCCATCTGCTACAGCCTCTATTTCATCGACGTGCACACCGAGCACGGCGTCGAGCACGAGTTCGTCCCGCCGGGACGGGTGCCCACCGTGCCCCTGGGGGCGCTTGTGCCGCGGGGCAGCCGTCGCTTGCTCGTGGCGGGCAGGGCCGTTGCCGGCGATCGACTCGCCAACTCCGCCCTCCGCGTCGAGGCTTCCTGTATGGCGATGGGCCAGGCCGCCGGTGCCGCTGCGACGCTCGGCGTCCGGCTGGGCATCCCCTCGCGCGACGTCCCGATCGAGGCCATCCGTGTGCTCTTGCGGGAACACAACGCCATCGTGCCGCCCGATCTCGAGGAAAGCGAGGCCCGATCCCAATGAACCGCGACGCCTTCGAACACGCCGTCTATCAGAGCTGGGCCGAGCGCTTCGACTACCCGGTCGCGGCGCTCCACCGACCGGGTACGGTCATTCTGCCCGAGGCGGAGTTCGCCTCCACCCATGCCGTGCATATCTGGACCATCGGTGCGCGCGCCTTCGCCCGCCTTGACCCCGCCCTGGAGGTCCTCGTCGCGGAGGCCATCGGCGACCGCGTGGACGCCGAGGCGATCACCGCCCACCATCTGCGGGCCACGCTGGGCCACGCCGGGATCGAACGGGTCGAGGACAGCGTCCTGCGCTACCTCTACCCGGCTGACTTTCGTCCCAGCCCCCCTCCCGAGCACCTGGCGCTGCGCACGCTGACGGCAGACGACGCAGAGGCCCTGGCCGCGCTTCAGGCAGCCTGCACCGACGCCGAGGTCGAGGAGGCCGAGATCGCGGTCGACGACGAGATCGGCTTCGCCTGCTTCGATGGACCGCGCCTCACGGCGGCGGCGACGGGCTTCCGCCTGACCGGGTTCATGGACATCGGCGTGCTCACCCATCCGGCCTACCGGCGCCGGGGCCTCGGCAGAGCTGTGGTCAGTGCCCTCTGCCGCTGGTGTATCGACGCACCGATCATCGCCCAGTACCGCTGTCTGGTCACCAACAGCGGCTCCTACGCCATCTCGGAGTCCCTGGGCTTCAGCCTGAGCTTTGCCCAACAGAGTGTCTATCTGCATCCGCCGACGACCCACTGAGGAGGTTAGCTATGCAACCCGTCGTACCATCCTATTTGGCCGATCACGCCGAGCTCTATGCAACCGACCCACGCGCCGCCGCGCGGGCCTGGTTTGCGGAGGCCAAGTTCGGCCTCTTCATGCACTACGGGCTCTACAGCCTGCTCGGTCGCCACGAGTGGGTGATGTACCGCGAGGCGATTCCCCTCGCCGAGTACGAGAAGCTGCAACAGCAGTTCACCGCCGCGGCCTTCGACGCCGACGCGATCACCGATCTGGCGCTGGAGGCCGGGATGCGCTACGTCAACCTGACCACCCGCCATCACGACAGCTTCTGCCTCTTCGAGAGCGCCGCCTCCGACTACAGCAGCGCCGCGAGCCCCGCACGCCGCGATCTCGTCGGCGAACTCGCTGAGGCCTGTCAGGAGAAGGGGCTCGGTCTCTTCCTCTACTATTCCTATGCCGCCGACTGGCGCCATCCCAACTTCTACTCGCGGGATATCTTTGAGATCGCCCGACCCGACTACCCCGAACCCGAACCGCGCTACATCTGGCGGAGGGACGAGGACTTTCGCCCCTATATCGACTTCGTCCACGCCCAGGTACGCGAACTGCTGACGGCCTATGGACCGATCGCGGGCATCTGGTTCGATCCGATTATGGGCTACTATGCCCGACCTGATCTCTTCCCCATCGCCGAGACCTACGCGATGATCCGTGAGCTGCAGCCCCAGGCCCTGATCGCCTTCAAACAAGGGGCGTCGGGCGACGAGGACTTCGCCTCACCGGAGCGCCACGGTCACTCGCTCGCCGACCGCGTTCGTGAGCGCATCGGGGAAGCCCAGGCGCAGGTCGCGCAACAGGCCTGGGAGCGGAACCAGCACAAGCACAACGAAATCTGCGATACGCTGCAGCCCAGCGCTTGGGGCTACATGCAAGCCGATGACGGCAACCATAAAGGGGCCGACGAGGTAATGGCGATGCTGGCAGACGCGGAAGCGCAACGCTGTAACCTGCTGCTCAACACCGGCCCGCTGCCCGACGGCGCCATTCACCCCGAGGACGTCGCCACCCTGCGGGAGGTGGGCCGGCGCCGGCGCGCCTGATCCGCAGCCCTCACGCGACGCGATCGACCGGGAGCTGGATCTCCGTGATCCGGCCCCCGGTCGATGGCGTGCGGTCCGGGTGATAGACCTCTCGCCAGACCCCGCTCAGCCGGAGCCCGCGGGCCTCGGCCCAAGACCGCAGCGCACGAAGCGTCTCGGGAATCGCCGCGGCCCCATCCCGATGGCATGCCGCCACGACCCGGCCGGGCCCGGCCCACTTGAGCCCTATCTCGCCCGTCACAGGCTCAAGCCCCGCGGCCACCTCCCACTGCACCTCACAGATCTCGCCCTCCCGGTCGCCGCCGTTGGGAAAGAAGACGCACTGGGGCGGACCGACAAGCTCCACGCCGTGGGCCCTGGCCCAGTCTCGCACCATCCATATCCGCGAAGGTAGGTTGATCACACCGCGAAATCTCGTGTACGCAACCAATCGGCGCTCTATGACCCTCTCGGAAAACGCCTGTTGCTCATCGACCATCACCCGTGTCTCCCATAGCTCATCATCCCTCCTTGGTTCGGGCCCTCATCTACCACCATCCTAGACCCTTACCGTCTTGTCACCGTCTTTTTTGCCCTGGCAGGCAAAGAAAAACGCGGTACACTGAGTGTGATGGTCGAGGGAACATCGGGCTCTGCTGAAGGTCGGCTCGTACTCCTCGGGACCCCACACGCCGAAGTAGACGGTCAGGTCATCACCATCTCGCACCGCAAGCCCCTCGCCCTGCTTGCGTATCTGGGGGTCACCCGCCGCGTGCACAGCCGCGAAGCGCTGGCTACCTTGCTGTGGCCGGAGGCGGATACCTCGCGCGCCTATGCCTACCTCCGCAACGCTCTGTGGCAGATCAGCCGCACGCCGCTGGCGCCCTGGCTCACCGTCGAGCAGGAGTCCATCGCCCTCGCCGACGAGACCTGGGTCGACGTGCACCAGATGGAGGCTCACCTCACCGCAGTCCGTGCCCACGCCCACCCACCGGAAAGCGTGTGTGGCGATTGCGTCACCCGCCTCAGCGAGATCGTGAGCCTCTACCATGGCGACTTCATGGCGGGCTTCTCCCTCGGAGACAGTCCCGACTTCGAGGAGTGGCAGTTCTTCCAGGCCGAGCACCTGCGCCACGATACGATGCAGGTCCTTGAGATGCTCACGCGCCACCACAGCCGCCACGGCGAGTTCGACGCCGCCCTGACGGCGGCAAGACGCTGGGTGGAGCTCGACGCCCTCCACGAACCTGCCCAACGTGCCCTGATGACCCTCTATGCGCAAGCCGGGCAGCGCGCAGCCGCCCTCCACCAGTACGATGTGCTCCTCCGCAACCTGCGCGCGGCCCGGCTTGAGCCCTCGCCCGAGACCGTCAGCCTCTACCGTCGCATCCGTGCCGGTGAGATCCGCGAGGAGAAACCCCAGGTCGTCTCCGAGATCGCGCCCGTCGCTGTACCGGCACCGGCGAGACGTGCCCTGCCGGCCCAGACCACGACCTTTGTGGGCCGGGAGGCCGAGTTGGCCGAGCTCTACGAGCTGTTGACGCTGCCCGAGTGTCGCCTGATCACGCTCACCGGTCCGGGCGGCATCGGCAAGACCCGCCTGGCGCTCCAGGCCGCGTCAGAACAGACCGCCGCCTTTGCCGACGGCATCGTCTTCATTCCCTTCGTCTCCGTCACCGGCGCCGACGCGATCATCGCGAGCATCGCCGAGGCCCTGGGCGCGCAGTTCTATCCCCAGAGCTCGATCAGCCCACGGGAGCAGCTGCTGGCCTACCTGTCCGACAAGCAGCTGCTGCTGGTGCCGGATAACCTCGAACACCTGCTGGACCACGTGGAGCTGTGGGCCGACATCCTCGACCGCGCTCCCCGGATCAAGCTGCTGGCGACCTCGCGCGAGCGACTGAACACCCGCGGAGAGTGGGTGGTCGAGCTGCAGGGTCTGAGCTTGCCCCACGATGACGACGACGCCCAGCTCTCGGATGCCGCCATCCTCTTCATCGAGACCGCGCAGCGCATCAGCGCCGCCTTCACGCCCGACAGCGGCGAGGTACAGGCCATCTCGCGCATCTGTAGGTTGGTGGAGGGGATACCGCTGGGGATCGAGCTTGCGGCGGCGTGGACCAAGACGCTCTCCTGTGCCGAGATCGCCGACGAGGTCGCCGCCAGCCTGGACTTTCTCACCCTGGCGCTACGTGATCTGCCGGAGCGCCACCAGAGCCTCCGGGCCGTCTTCGCCCGCTCGTGGGGGCTGCTGTCAGAGGCAGACCGGCGCACCTTCCGTGCCCTCGCCGTCTTCCACGGGGGCTTCACCCGCGAGGCAGCGCGTGCCGTGACGGGTGCCGATCCCTCGGCGCTCTCCAACCTGATCGACAAGTCGCTCCTGCGACGCACCGCA
>CAZYYC010000005.1:16032-41590 GCA_964650935.1 uncultured Anaerolineales bacterium | reverse complement strand
AAGCCCTTCGAGGCGAAGTTGCGGAATTCGGTCAACCCAAGTATCGTACAGACGAGATCCCATCGAGACTCAGACCCTGATCAGAAAGAAGGTACACCATGGCCTTGACCTACGTTGACCCCAACATCGGCGGCATCGGACACCTGCTCACAGCCACCTACCCCACCGTCTATCGCCCGCACGGCATGGTGGGCGTCACCCCGCAGTTCGACCCGGCGGTCAACGACCGCTATCTAGCGGACCATATCTGGGGCTTCCCGATCCCCGTCAACCTCCACCGCAACACCGCAAGCCCGCTCCTGATGCCGGTGACCGGCTCCCCGGCGCCCGCCATCGAGGACTGCGCCTCGCCCTTCGATCACGACTTTGAGACCGCGGCACCCCACGTCTACCGGGTGCTGCTGGAGCGCTACGATATCAACGCCGAGTTCACCGTCACCCACCACGGCGTCGTCTACCGCTTCACCTATCCGGCGGCCCAGAGCCCCTACCTGCTCCTGGCGACGCGGCGGGCAAGCATCGATCACGTCGAGGGAGCGACCATCGAGGGCCGGCAGGAGCTGGGGGGAGGCGTCACCGGCTACTTCAGCCTGCGCTTTGGTCGTCCCATGGCCGGTCACGACCAACTCGAGTCCGGCATCCGGCTCCGCTTCGAGGGCGCGGACGCCGTCGAGGTGCGTATCGGCGTCTCGCTGATCGACGCGGCACAGGCCCGACGCAACCGGGAGCAGGAGCTGGGCAACCGGCCCTTCGCCCAGTTGGTGGACGAGGCCCGCCTGGCGTGGGAGGCCGCGCTGGGACAGATCAGGGTCGAAGGCGGCAGCGAGACGCAGCGGCGCACGCTCTATACCGCCCTCTATCGGACCATGGGCCGTATGCAGAACATCACCGAAGAGAGGCGTTACTTCAGCGGCTACGACGGTCGCGTGCACACCGGGGAGCCCGACTTCTACGTGAGCGACCAGATCTGGGACACCTTCCGCAGCGCCCATCCCCTGCGGCTGCTGATCGATCCCCAACGTGAACTCGATATGGTCCGCTCCTACATCCGTATGGCCACCCAGTCCGGGCGGCTGCCCCGCTTCCCCGGCGTAGGGGGCGACGTCCCGTGCATGCTCGGTCACCACACCGTCGCGACGATCACCGATGCCTACCGCAAAGGCCTGACCGACTTCGATGTCGAGGCAGCCTACGCCGCCATGCGCAAGAGCATCACCGAGGCGACCAAGCTCCCCTGGCGCAACGGGCCACTCACCGAGCTCGACCACATCTACATCGACCGGGGATTCCTCCCGGCCCTGCACCCGGGTGAGAGCGAAACCGTGCCCGAGGTCCATCCCTTCGAGGCCCGGCAGGCCGTAGCCGTCAGCCTCGAGTGCTGTTATGACGAGTATGCCCTTGCCTTGATGGCCCGCGAGCTGGGCAGGGAGGCGGACGCCGCGACCTTCATGGCGCGGGCACGCAACTACCGCAAACTCTACAACCCCGCCAACGGCTTTATGGCGCCGCGCGACGCCGAGGGTGCGTGGATCGAACCCTTCGATCCCAAGCTCTCGGGCGGTCAGGGGGGGCGCGCCTATTACGCGGAGTGCAACGCCTGGACCTACACTTGGAGCGTACAGCACGACGTCGCCGGTCTGATCGACCTGATGGGCGGGCGTGAGGCCTTCGTAGCGCGACTGGATCAGCTCTTCATCGAACCCTGTGGCAACGCCAAGTACCACTTCCTGGGCCAGTTCCCCGACTCCACCGGCCTGATCGGCCAGTTTGTCACCGGCAACGAGCCCAGCTTCCACATCCCCTATCTCTACAACTGGGCCGGCGCACCATGGAAGACCCAGCGCCGCATTCGCCAGATCATGGACCTCTGGTTCGACGACACGCCGCTGGGCCTCTGCGGCGACGAGGACGGCGGCGCGATGAGCGCCTGGCATATCTTCAACGCGATCGGCTTCCTCCCCACCTGCCCCGGCGAGCCCTATTACGCTCTGGGAAGCCCCGTCTTTGAGCGCATCGAGCTGCACCCGCCGGACGGCCCGGTCTTCACCGTCCACGCAGAGGGGAGCAGCCCCCAGAACAAGTACATTCAGCGCGCCGAGCTCCACGGCACGCCTCACGACCGACCCTGGTTCACCCACAACGCGATCAAGGACGGCGGCGAACTCACACTCGTGATGGGCCCGCGACCCAACCCAGCCTGGGGCAGCCGTCCCGAGGACGCTCCACCATCGATGAGCGACCGCTAACCCATCCCCTAGGAAAGGAGCCGAAGATGCAAGAGCTACCCACCCCATCGATCCTGACCGCCGGCGACCTGAGCGTGGCCTTCGAGCGAACACTTCGCGGGATCAGGTTGCGGAGCGTGTCTGATAAGGTCACAGACTGCGAGTTCATGCCGGCTGACCCGCTGCCTCTGTTCACGCTGACGCTCCGGCATAGCGAGACCGGAGAGGATATCCGGCTTGACGCTGACTCCGGTTGGGATCAGGTGGCGATCAAGCCGACCGTCGATGGCGCCGAGCTGGACTGGCAGCAAGCGAGCATAGCTGGTCTACGAGTTGTGGCCCATATCACGACCGATCATGAAGCCAACGCAGTGCGTTGGCGTCTACAGGTGGACAACCAAGACCTACAGTGGAGCGTCTGGCGCGTAGTGTTCCCCCAGATCGCGATCACCGAGCTTGATCCCGGCGCGAAGGTGTTCTTCCCGCGTGGGCCCGGCGAGGTACAGACAGGGCTCTGGCAGCGCGAGTTCCGTCATCAGGGACTCTACCCCGAGCCCTGGACCACGATGCAGTTCATGGCGGCCTACGACGAACAGCGCAAGACGGGCCTCTACGTGGCGACGCACGACCCCAACGCCGGCGCTAAGGACATCTCGGTGGCGAGCCACCCCGAGGAACGGACCGTCACCTTCACCTTTGACCATCCCGCGGAGGATATGGGCGTCGGAGGCAATGGCTTCGTCTTGAGCGGAGAGGCCATATGGCAACTGCTGCGAGGTGACTGGTATGATGCCGCGGTGATCTACCGTCATTGGGCACGCCGCGTGGCACGCTGGTTCCCCGAATTGGGCGATGCGGGCCGTGAGGATACGCCGCAGTGGATGCGGGAGTTGCCGGTCTGGACAACGGCTTCGGGTGACCGTGCGCAGGTGGTATCCCGAGTGGAGGCCTTCGCGGCGTACATGGGTGTACCGGTCGGCTTCCACTGGTACGGTTGGCATCAAATCCCGTTTGATAACGACTACCCCCACTACTTCCCGGTGACGGAGGGCTTTTCCGAAGGGGTTCGAGACCTTCAGCAAGCGGGCATTTACGTGATGCCCTACATCAACGGGCGTCTGTGGGATATGCACGACAGAGGCGTCGAAGACTACCAATTCACCAGCGTTGCCTTGCCCGCGGCAACGAAGGATGATGAGGGGCAGCCCTACGTGGAGATGTACGGCAGTAAAGAAGCGGACGGCAGCCCGGTGCGTTTCGCGGTGATGTGTCCCGCTACCGAACTCTGGCAGGACCGCATCCGCTCCATCTGCTTGCGGTTGTTCGATGAATACCACGTTGACGGCGTCTACATCGACCAGATATCCGCCATGTCACCGAAGCTGTGCTTCGACAGGACCCACGGGCATCCGCTGGGTGGAGGACATTGGTGGGTTGAAGGGTACTGGAAGGTGCTGCAGTCGATCCGCGACGCCATGCCCAACGGAGGCATGTTAACCAGCGAGTGCAACTCCGAACCCTTTGCCCGTTGGTTTGACGGCTACCTTACGTGGACCTGGCAACATGACGGTCAGGTACCGGCCTACGTTGCTGTTTACGGCGGTGCCATCCAGGTGTTCGGACGGGCTTACCGTGGTGGAGACACCAAGGACCTGGCGTTGCGTATGAAGGCCGGGCAGCAGCTGGTGTTCGGCGAGCAGATCGGATGGATCGACCCGGAGATCGTCAACGAGGAGGAGAGCGCGGCCTTCCTGCGACAGGTAGTCAGGCTTCGTTGGCGTCTGCGGCGCACCTTCTACGCCGGTGAGATGTGCCGCCCGCCGCGACTCGAAGGTGACATCCCCACGATACGAGCCGACTGGCAGTGGAAGGATGATTGGTGGGTGACGACCGACGCCGTGATGACAGGGGCGTGGCGACTGCCCACGGAGAACAAACTCGTCTTGATGTTTGTCAACGTTAGCGATTCACCCGTCTCCGCCCGGTTCCACTTCGATGGTCGCCGGTATGGCATCGAGGGCGACCAGGTCCGTGTGACCATCATCGATCAGGAGGAAACGCTAGAGACCTTCGCGGCACCGAACGCTTTCCATCGGGAGCTCGAACTCCCACCTCGTACGGCCTACGCGTGGGAAGTGTACTCGGTGTAGCGAAGGACACCGATCCCGCCGGCGCCGTCTGCACCTTAGGCCAAGCCATCAGAGATGGCGGCGAACTCACGTTTGTCGGGTACAATCCATGGGTGGAGGCTCAGACTGAGACCGCGAGCGCAGCATAGGGAGCACCTGTGACCCAACACAACGCCCGGATCCGCACCATCCGCAACATAGGCATCATCGCGCACATCGACGCCGGCAAGACCACGTTGACCGAGCGCATGCTCTATATCACGGGGCGCACGCACCGCGTGGGTACGGTGGACGAGGGGACGACCATCACCGACTGGATGGCGCAGGAGCGCGAGCGCGGTATCACCATCACCGCGGCGGCGGTCACGACGGGTTGGACGGACGCCATGACGGGCCGGAGCGCGCAGATCAACCTCATCGACACGCCGGGCCACATCGACTTCACCGCCGAGGTGCAGCGGAGCTTGCGCGTCCTCGACGGTGGGGTCGTGGTCTTCGATGGCGTGGCAGGCGTCGAGCCGCAGTCCGAGACGGTCTGGCGCCAGGCCGACCGCTACCACGTTCCCCGCATCTGCTTCATCAACAAGATGGACCGCACAGGCGCCAATGTCACGCGGACCCTCGCGATGATGCGCGAGCGTCTGTCGTCGCTGCCGCTCCCTATGCAGCTCCCGATCTTCGAGGCCGACGCCTTCACCGGCGTCGTGGACTTGCTCCAAATGAAGGCCCTCCTCTTCTCCGGGGAGACCGGCGCCCCGCCCACGGAAGCGGAGATCCCCGGCAACGTCGCGGGTGTTGCGGAAGCGCGCCGGGAACTGGTCGAGCGCATCGCTGAGACCGACGACGACTTGACGCTGCGCTACCTCCGGGACGAGGTCATCACCGAGGCCGAGCTTGCCGCCGCCCTGCGTCGTGCCGTCATCGACAACGCCCTGGTGCCGGTGCTGATGGGTAGCGCGCTGACGGACAAAGGTGTGCAGCCGCTCCTGGACGCCATCGTCCGCTACCTCCCCAGCCCGCTGGAGGTCCGCTCCGTGGAGGGGCACCATCCCGAGACGGGCGAACCCCAGCAGCGCCCTCCCGATCCCGACGCACCTTTCTGTGGTTTGGTTTTCAAGGTCGCCAGCGATCCCTTCGTGGGACACCTAGGCTACGTACGCGTCTACTCCGGCAAGTTGGAGAAAGGGACACAGGTCTATAACGCCACCCGGCAGAGCACTCAGCGGGTCGGGCGCCTGCTGCGGATGTATGCCGCCAAGCGTGAGGACATCGACCGCTGTGCCGCGGGTGACATCGTGGGCATGATCGGCCTCAAGGACAGCGTCACCGGTGACACGCTCTGCGCCACTGATCACCCGGTCTTGCTGGAATCCATCGAGTTCCCGCAGCCTGTGACCAAGGTAGCCATCAGACCCCGGGATCCGATGGACCAGGAACGCCTGATAGGGGCGCTCCGTAAGCTGGCGACCGAAGATCCTACCTTCACGGTGGTGTTCGATCAGGAGACAGAGGAAACAGTCATCAGCGGTATGGGCGAGCTGCACCTGGAGATCCTGGTGGATCGGGTCCAGCGCGAGTTCGAGGTGCCCTGCGTGGTAGCGCCGCCCGAAGCCGCCTACCACGAGACGGTGACCGGTCGTACCCGTGCCCAGGGTCGCTACATCCACCAGTCCGGCGGATCGGGCCACTACGCCGTCGTCCGGCTGGCCCTAGTCCCCGGCGAGCGCGGGTCGGGCTTTGTCTTCGAGAACCGTGCGTCGGCGAGTGACGTCCCCCAGCAGTTCGAGCGCGCCATCGAGCGCGGCATCCGAGACGCGCTGGAGGAGGGCCCCCTCGCCGCCTACCCCGTCGTCGACGTGCACGTGGTCGTGATCGGCGGGCGCCACCACGAGATAGACTCACACAACCGCGACTTCGAGATTGCCGCCAGCAGGGCCTTTAAGCAAGCGTACCGACGAGCGCGCCCCATCCTGCTGGAACCCGTGATGACGGTGACGACGCGCGTGCCGGAGGCCTATGTGGGTCCCGTCGTCTCCGACATTCCGGCGCGAGGCGGGCAGGTGGGACGGATGCAGTTGATGGAGGAAGAGGCCGGCTACATCATCGAGGCCACGGTACCGCTCAGTCGGATGTTCGGCTACGTCACGACGCTGCGCTCCCTGACCAGCGGGCGAGGACGGTACACTATGGAGTACGCCCGCTACGCCCCCGTGCCCGAGGACCGCGCCGCTGAGATCATCGCGGCCCGCCGGGAGCGAGCACAGCGCGTGCGGTAGGAGACGCAGCGCCGGTAAACCACCTCCGCTGGGGCGCGCTACGGCTTGGCACGTTGGCGCACCCTCGACCCCTACACCAAGTGTACGACCGAGAAGAAGTGGAAGACGCTTCCGCCGATCACAAACAGGTGCCAAATCGCGTGGCTGAAGGGCAATTGCCGCCATCTGTAGAAAATGATGCCCGATGTGTAGAAGAGGCCCCCAATCAGCAGGAAGATCAGGCTGGCCGTGCCAATGCTACGCACGGATCCATTGAATGCCGGCACGGCGAACCATCCCATCACCACGTACAGCCACACCGGCGGCTTGACGAACGACTGGGTCAGAATCAGTTTGGCTACCAAAGCCCCCACGGCTAGGCTCCAGACCAGACCGAAGGTGATCCAGCCGAGAGTGCCACGCAACTTTGTGAGGAGGAAGGGCGTGTAGGTTCCGGCGATCAAGATGAAAATGGCGGCGTGGTCCAGACGCTGCAGTAGAGGGTTGCAGCCTGACCGAGGGGTACCGTGATAGATCGAGGAGGCGAGGTAGAGCAACAGCAGCGATATACCATAGATGATGCCGCCCACCAAGTACCAGGGGTCGCGGGCATTGACGGCACGGATGATCAGCACAACGAGCCCCGCGATGCTCAACCCCACGCCGAGAGCGTGGGTCGCGCTGTTCGCAATGATCTCGTGGAGTGAGAAGGATCGAGCGATGGGGTCGTCCTTGTAGGGCATAGTTCCTCCTGATAAGCTGGTGTTCGTGTTATCACCAGCTTATCAGGTTCGGAGCAGAATCACCTGAAAGAACGCTAACCGTTGCCCACTAAAGCGCCGTCACAGCGGCCCTTTCGATCACCAGCCCCTTCTCGTACCGCGCCATGAAGGCCGCAAAGCCCTCCACGTCCCTCGGGTCGGGTGCGAGCGTCGTGCCCGTCTCGCCCGCAAAGACCTTATCGGCGAGATAGGTCTCCAACGGTTCACCGTCCGCCCCGTTCAGCATATACGCAGCCAGCAGGGCGATCCCCCACGCACCGCCCTCGCCCGCGGTCTCCATCACGGAGACGGGGACGTTCACCGCCGCCGCCATCATCCGCTGGCCCACCTCCGGCGTCTTGAAGAAGCCGCCGTGCCCGAGCACCTGGTCGAGCGCCACATGCTCCCGCTCAAAGAGGATGTCCAAGCCGATCTTCAAGGCCCCGAGCGACGCAAACAGGTGCGTGCGCATGAAGTTCGCCAGCGTGAAGCGGCTCTCGGGCGTACGGACGAAGAGAGGCCGGCCCGCCTCCATGTGCGTGATGTGCTCGCCCGAGAGGTAATTGTAGGCCAGCAGGTTACCGCCGTCCGCGTCGCCCTCTAGCGCCTTCCGATAGAGCATCGGGAAGAGTTCGGACTGGCTGACCTCGACACCCAGCGCAGCCGTGAACTCCTGAAGCAGCTCGACCCACGCATTGATGTCGGAGGTGCAGTTGTTGCTGTGGACCATCGCCACCGGCTTGCCGGCGGGCGTAGTCACCATGTCGATCTCAGGGTAAACCTTTGAGAGGGGCTCCTCCAGCACGACCATCGCGAAGACCGAGGTCCCGGCAGAGACGTTGGCGGTCCGCTCCGCCACGCTGTTGGTGGCGACCATCCCCGTGCCGGCGTCGCCCTCCGGGGGACACAAGGGGATGCCTGGCTCCAGGGTGCCCGTCGGATCCAGCAGCTTAGCGCCCTCCTCAGAGAGCGTGCCGGCAGCCTCCCCCGCGACGAGGACCTCCGGCAGGATGTCCCGAAGTATCCAGGGGACGCCGGCGCCCTCGAGACGATCGTTGAACAGCTCGACCATGGCCTCATCGTAGTCGTTGGTTCGGCTGTCGATCGGGAAGACGCCCGAGGCTTCGCCGACACCGAGGACCTGCTCCCCGGTCAGTTGCCAATGCACGTAGCCGGCTAACGTCGTCAGGTGGTTGATCTGCGGGACGTGCGGCTCCTCGTTCAGGATCGCCTGATAGAGGTGCGCGATGCTCCAGCGCTGCGGGATGTTGAAGCGGAACAGCTCCACCAGCTGCTCCGACGCCTGCCCCGTGATGGTGTTCCGCCAGGTCCGGAACGGGACGAGGAGGTTACCCTCGGCATCGAAGACCAGATAGCCGTGCATCATGCCACTGAAGCCGATGGCGCCGATCGTCTTCAACGGAAGGCCATAGGTCTTCAGGATTTCGTCTGCCAACTCGCGGTAGCCGGCCCGCAGGCCGGTCCAGACGTCGGCCAGGCTGTAGGTCCAGATACCGTCTTCGTACCGATTCTCCCACTCATAGCTGCCCGAGGCAATCGGGGCGTGGTCCGCGCCGATCAGCACGGCCTTGATGCGCGTCGAGCCGAACTCAATGCCGAGCACGGTATTGCCGCTCGCGATGGCTTGCCGGGTATCGCTTTGATTCATGGTGATCTCCTTGTGTCGGCTGGATGCTAAGCTTGCAGTCTTGTCATGACGTTGACCGGGTTCGACATGACGTCGAAACGCACATGCCAGTCCTATGCAGATGATACGCCGGAAGGGCAAGAGCACAACAGGCGGCCAGTGGAACCCACCCTCGTCGGGCGTTTGGCTTCGCTGTGTGGTGAGAGATCAGACAGGGCAAGCGCTTGAAGCGCTTGCCCTGCACGTTACCTGCGGTCGACTCGGTACGCACTATAGGCGCCGAGCGCGAATCCCAGAGATCAGCCGAGGTCGAAGCGATCCAGGTTCATCACCTTGTCCCACGCTGCGACAAAGTCATTCACGAACTTCACCTCACCGTCCGCACATCCATAGACCTCCGCGATGGCCCGCAGCTGCGAGTTCGAACCGAAGACGAGATCGACACGGGTGCCGGTCCACTTCAGCTCGCCCGTCGCACGATCGCGCCCCTTGAAGAGGTCCCCGTCATCCGAGGTCGGCATCCACACCGTGCGCATATCCAGCAGATTGACGAAGAAGTCGTTGGTGAGCGCTTCGGGACGCTCGGTGAAGACACCGTGCTGAGCCCCTCCGAAGTTGGCGTTCAGCGCGCGCATGCCGCCCAGGAGCGCCGTCATCTCCGGCGCGGTCAGTGTCAGCAGCTGAGAACGGTCCAGCAGCAGCTCCTCGGCTCGCACGGCGAACTTGGCCTTCTGGTAGTTGCGGAAACCGTCGGCTACCGGT
The DNA here is from genome assembly GCA_964650935.1 of uncultured Anaerolineales bacterium. Classification (GTDB taxonomy): domain Bacteria; phylum Chloroflexota; class Anaerolineae; order B4-G1; family SLSP01; genus PWVB01. The sequence continues at coordinate 31,810 of CAZYYC010000005.1, read as the reverse complement.
TCAAGCACATCGAAGGACGCCGCGTCGGTCTGCTCGGCGGTCGCGTCGGTGCGTCCCGGCGCGAAAGGCACCGTCACGTCGTGACCGGCGTTCCTCGCCGCCTGCTCCACGCCGGCGCAGCCGCCCAGGACGACCAGATCGGCGAGTGAAACCTTCTTGCCGCCGGACTGAGCGCTGTTGAACGCCTCACGGATGCCCTCGAGGGTCTCGAGCACCTTCGACAGTTGCGCGGGCTGGTTGACCTCCCAGTCCTTCTGCGGCGCCAGGCGGATGCGCGCGCCGTTGGCGCCGCCGCGCATATCGGAGCCGCGGAAGGTCGAGGCCGAAGCCCAGGCCGTCGAGACCAGCTCCGGGATCGACAACCCCGAGGCCAGGATCTTGGCCTTCAGATCGGCGATGTCCTGCGCGTCGATCAGCTCGTGGTCGGCGGCGGGCACCGGGTCCTGCCAGATGAGCTCTTCCTCCGGCACCTCCGGTCCCAGATAGCGCGAGCGCGGGCCCATATCGCGGTGCGTCAGCTTGAACCAAGCGCGAGCGAAGGCGTCGGCGAACTCGTCGGGGTTCTTGTGGAATCTCTCGGCAATCGGTCGGTAGATCGGGTCCATCCGCAGCGCCATATCCGCCGTGGTCATGATGGTCGTCACTCGCTGCGACGGATCGTGAGCGGCGGGCGCGAGATCCTCTTCGTTCACGTTGACCGGGACCCACTGCCAGGCCCCGGCGGGGCTTTTCACCAAGTCCCAATCGTAGCCGAAGAGCATGTCGAAGTAGCCCATATCCCACCGGATCGGGTTGGGCGTCCAAGCGCCCTCGATGCCGCTGGAGATCGTGTCACCGCCCTTACCGCTGCCGAAGCTACTCTTCCAGCCGAGGCCCTGCTCCTCAACCGGAGCGGCCTCGGGCTCGGGTCCGACGTGGGTCGCCGGGCCGGCGCCGTGGCACTTACCGAAGGTATGGCCACCGGCGATCAGCGCGACCGTCTCCTCATCATTCATGGCCATGCGCGCGAACGTCTCGCGGATGTCGCGGCCCGACGCCACCGCACTGGGCTCGCCGTTGGGCCCCTCCGGGTTGACGTAGATCAGGCCCATCTGCACGGCAGCGAGCGGGTTCTCGAGGTCGCGATCACCGGAGTAGCGCTTGTCGCCCAGCCACTCGGCCTCAGAGCCCCAATAAGTATCCTCCTCAGGCTCCCAGATGTCTTTGCGCCCACCGGCAAATCCGAAGGTCTCGAGCCCCATCGACTCCAGCGCACAGTTGCCGGCGAGAATCATCAAGTCGGCCCAGGAGATCTTGTTGCCGTACTTCTGCTTAATCGGCCAGAGCAGCCGGCGCGCCTTATCGAGGTTCACGTTATCGGGCCAGCTGTTAAGGGGCGCAAAGCGCTGGTTGCCGGTTGCCGCGCCGCCGCGACCGTCGCCCATGCGATAGGTGCCGGCGCTGTGCCACGCCATCCGGATGAAAAGCCCGCCGTAATGGCCATAGTCCGCGGGCCACCAATCCTGCGAGTCGGTCATCAGCGCGTAGAGATCCTGTTTGACCGCGTCCAGATCCAGCGTCTTGAAGGCTTCAGCATAATCGAAGTCCTCGCCCATCGGGTTGCCCTTGGCGGAGTGCTGGTGCAGGATCCTGAGGTTCAACTGATTCGGCCACCAGTCCTGGTTGGACGTACCACCGCCGGATACCTGCTTGTTGCTCGCTCCCGTCACCGGACACTTGCGCTCTTCTTCCATCCCTATTCTCCTTGTCGATTGCTTTGGAGATGCCGACCTCCGGCCCTCCCCACAAATGAATGCCTGCTATGCCCCCAAAGGGTGTCCTCTCGGCCCCTTAGCTTGATGTCTTCGGCATCAGGATCCTTGATCGATAGACGCCTCCTCCGCGACCTGACACGCCGGGCAGATGCCGTAGAAGGTGATCTGGCGGGTCAAGACTCGATAACCGGATGATTCCTCGGACGACAGGTCTACACCCTCGAAATCGCGATCGAGGTCGATCAGCTTGTGGCATACAACGCAGCATAGATGATGATGCGCGCTATTGTTCGTGTCGTAGCGATGCCCACCGTCGCTAAGGTCGTGAACCTGGGCCAACTCGCCCAGGTCGCTGAGCTCGCGAAGGGTATTGTAGACCGTCGTGCGAGACACGTCAGGCATGACCGCCAGCACACGCTGGTACACCTGCTCGGCAGTAGGGTGACTCTTGTCGTTGACAAGCAGTTCCAGGATCACGCGTCGTTGCGGCGTGATCCTGAGCCCGTGTTCGTGAAACTGGTCGAGAAGCGCCTCAAGGGATTTCATCGACATTGCCTATCTGTACGAATACCTAATTGGTATTCATTATAAACTAGGGGAACGCGTCTGTCAATAGCCCACCCCACACCTGATTGCGGCACCGTTGGTGGGAACCACAGGCTCTGCATCACCGGCGAAGCCGAAGACTGCCCCATCCCCCAACTATGGTAAAATGACGTGGATCGTGATCCGCATAAGACGGAGGCAACGTGCCGAAGTACGTCAAGGACTACAAGTGGTCCAACATCGGGGCCATGGTGCGCAACCTGACGCGGGACCCTGAGAGATGCACCAACGGCTTCAAAGGCCGCACCGTCGTGATCACCGGTGCAACGTCGGGCATCGGCTATGCCACGGCGCACAAGTACGCGTCTCGCGGGGCCGACATCATCAGTGTCAACAGGAATGAAGAGAGATCGCAGCGGTTGTGTGAGGCGCTACGTGCTCAATACGGCGTGGACTGCACCTATCTGATCGCTGACTCCGCGAGACTGGCCGACATCCACCTCGCCGGCAAGCAGTTGGCGGCCCTGAGCCGCCGGATCGACGTCCTCATCCACAACGCCGGCGTCTTTCTCACGAAGAAAACGTTCACCGCCGATGGACTGGAGATGGTGTTTCAGGTGAACTACCTCAGCTCGTTCATCCTGAACCACTACCTCAGGGCGAAGTTCATCGAACAGGATGCCGGTCGGATCCTCTTTGTGAACTCTGAGGCCCATCGATTCGCCGTCTGGGGGCTGCATCTGGATGATTTGGCCTGGGAGAGCCACCGCTACTCGGGATCCAAGAGCTATGGCGCGGCGAAAATGGCGCAGCTGCTCTCGATGATCAAGCTCCAAGAGAGCTTTGAGGGAACCGGCGTGACCGTGAACGCGATGCACCCGGGCAACGTTAGGACGAATAGCGGTCAGGACAACGGCCCACTCTACCGGTTCCTCAAGCGGGTACTGGTTGATAGTACGGCGAAGTCGCCGGAGGTCGCTGCCGAAGCCCTGTACACCTTGGGGGTCTCCAGCCGTCTGGCGGCCACGTCCGGTAAGTTCTTCAACCTCACGACCGAAGAGGAACCTGCGCCGCCGGCCCTCGATAGAGCAGTGGCGGTAGAGCTATGGACACTAAGCCAACGACTAGGTGGGATAGCATGACGACTGAAAGCAAGACAGTTGTGATCGTCGGCGCCGGCATGGCCGGGCTGACGGCGGCAGCCTATCTGGCAAGGGACGGTCACCGAGTCCTGCTGCTCGACAAGAACGACAGGGTCGGCGGGCTGGTCCGCACCTTCGCTGTCGAGGGCTTCTCCTTTGACGGCGGACCGAGGGCCTTTGTCAACTCCGGCATCGTAAGACCCATCCTGGGGGACCTGGGTATCCGTTGGGACTATGCCGACAATCGAATTGCTGTCGGCATCGAGGACCAGTTGGTCTCTATCGAGTCGATGGACTCGATCCGGGGCTATGAGGAGATGCTGCGGGTCCTATATCCTGACAGCACTGAGGATATCGCGCAGCTCATGTCGATGATCGCCAAGCTGTCTGCCTACACTGAAGTCCTGTACGGGTTCGACAACCCCAACTTCGGCGATGTGATGAGCGATAGGAAGTACATCGTGCGTAAGCTACTCCCCTGGACGGTCAAGTTCCTGCGTTCACTGAGGAAGATGAACCGGTACAGTGAGCCGATGGAGGAATTCCTTGCACGCCTGACAGATAACCAGTCCCTCATCGACATAACCATCCAGCACTTCTTCAGGGGCACGCCTACCTACTTCGCCTTAGGTTACTTCTACGGCTATCTCGACTACTTCTATCCAAAGGGCGGAACCGGCGCCTTGGTGGATCTTCTCGAGGAGAAGCTGGTGAGCGACGGCGTGGAGATGATGCTGAATCGACCGATCGTCGAAGTCACGCCGGCGGCGTCGGAAGTCACTGATGCAGAGGGCAACAGCTATCATTATGACGAACTGATATGGGCGGCGGATCTGAAGACGCTCTATAGGAGCCTCAATACCACAGGGCTGGATCAGGAGACCGTCGACGAAATCGAGGCCCAGACGCGCAGCGTGCTCGCGGCGAAAGGAGCTGAGTCCAGCTTCGTTGTGTTCATGGCCGTCGATCGTCCGCCTTCGTACTTCGCCACGCGAGGCGGTGAGCATATGTTCTACACCCCATCCAGACAAGGACTGGGAGAGACGCATCGCGCCGAGCAGCAGGCTCTCATAGAGGCGTTCGACACGAAGTCCAAGGATGAAGTCCTGGCTTGGCTGGATGCCTATTGCCGGCTCAACACCTACGAGGTCTCGATTCCGGCGCTCCGCGATCCCGCTCTAGCCCCAGAGAGTCAGACAGGGCTGATGATCAGCTGTCTCCTTGACTACGACCTCGTCGAGAGGATCAGGAAGGCCGGCTGGTATGACGAGCTCAAGGCAGTCCTGGAAGACCGCATCATCGGGCTCTTCTCGCAGACGATCTACAACGGTCTTGAGGATGACGTCCTCTTCCGCTTCTCCTCGACGCCGCTGACCATCCGTGAGGTGGCCGGGAGTTCCGAAGGCGCGATCACCGGCTGGTCCTTTGAGACCGACATCCCGGTGGTGAGCAAGCTGACGGAGATCCCGAAGTCCGTCCTGACGCCCATCCCCAACATCCTGCAAGCCGGGCAATGGGCCTACTGCCCGGCAGGCGTGCCCACGGCCATGCTTACGGGTTGGTACGCAACCCGCGTGATCGCTGAGCGATCCAAGCGGAGGCGGGGAGCCAGGCGGTCGAGGGTATGATCCCAACCCATCCTATCTGAGGACGAGTGAGTGGATGGGTTCTCCGAACCGGGAGGAATGATCCGGCGCCTTTGCTGAGCTAGAATCCGGCGTAGAGAAAGGGAACCTCGTCCGCGGCGCCCAGGTTCATAATCGCCAAGGCCAGGAGGAGATAGACAGCCCAGCGAAGGCCGGTCATCCTGCGCAGGGGGGCTACCAGGATCGGCAGCCGCCCTTCTCGACCCAGATGCGCCAGGACCAACACGCCGATCAACCCCCAGGCCAAGGCCATCTCGAGACCAGGTGCAGGGGTCAGCCCGGCCCACGGCGCAGTGACGGCGCCCCCGCCGCCGAAGCGTACCATGTTGCGGATCATCAGCCAGGCATCGGGGAGTGACCGTGCGTAGAAGAAAATCCAGGCGAAGGTGACAAGTGCGATCGTCGTCAACGTGCCGATCGTCCCTCTCACAGCGGGATGGTCAAGGCGCAGCGCTTTAGCGACTCGATCGCGGAGGGCCACGCTCCGCCGCTCCAGGATAAGATAAACCCCGTGCAGGGCGCCCCAGATCACGAAGGTCCAGGCTGCCCCGTGCCAGAGTCCACTGACCAGGAAGACGATGAGGATGTTCAGGTCCCGCCGCCACGGAGACACTCGACTGCCGCCCAGGGGAAAGTACAGGTAATCCCGGAACCAGGTGGAGAGGGAGATGTGCCAGCGCCGCCAGAACTCCGAGACCGATGAAGCTACGTAGGGTTGGCGGAAGTTCTGGATCACCTCCAGACCGCAGAGGCGGGCCACGCCGACGGCGATGTCCGAATAGCCCGAGAAGTCGCTGTAGATATGCACGGCGCTGAACAGCGTCGCGATCACGATCGTCCAGCCGGCGAAGCCGTCCGGATTGCCATAGACCGCATTCACATAGGCAAGGAGGCGATCCGCGATCACAACCTTCTTGAACATCCCCCACAGCATCAGCCGCAGTCCACTGAACAGGAGCGAGGCGTCGAGGGTATGGGACCGCCGGAACTGCGGGAGCAGGTGATCGGCTCGCTCGATCGGGCCGGAGGTCAACTTGGCGAAATAGGCAGTGAAGAGCGCGAAGTGCCCTAGATGCGTCTCCGGTTCGACGTCACCGCGATGCACATCGATCAGATAGCCGGCCGACTGAAGGGTATAGAACGAGATGCCCACCGGCAGCCACAGAGTGGGCACGGTCAGCTGATACGTCAGGCCCAGAGTGCCGAAAAGGGCCCGCAGGATCTCATCGGCGAAGCCCAGGTACTTGAGGACAAGAAGCAGACCCAGATTACTCACCACACCCAACACCAGCAGGACCTTGCGCCCGCCCGGATGGGACATCCGCCCCATGACGCGACCCAGAAGGTAGGTCACGAGCGTGGAGAACAGAATCCAGATCAGAAACGTCGGCGCACAGGTGGTGCAGAACCCATAGCTGGCGAGCAGGAGGGGCACCCAGCGGAAGCGCTGGGGCAGCACCCAGTAGACCACCACGACAACGGGCAATCCGATCAAGAACGACAGGCTATTGAAGGCCATAGGCTTCCATCCTGTTCAGGATATCACTCCAACGGCGCGCAATCGGAGCGCGGCGTGCCTCCCTGAACGGCATCCGCCATCCAGGCGAGCACATCGCGATAGCCGCGCCACCGGGTATCAGCGTGGGTTGCAGCTTCATACTGCATCCAGGTCACCGAGTGCCCAAGCGCGCACAGTTCATCCCTGAAGTCGCGTTGGCTGGGCGGGGTGATCACGGTATCGGCGGTGCCCTGCACGAGCAGCACCGGGATGTCGACACCCCCACCCAGCCCGGCTGTGTTCTCGACAAGCCTCTCAGCGAATTCCGGATAGACGTCAGCCAGCCGCCCGTCGTAGAGCACCTCGCGGAATTCCGACTCGTACATACGCCGGGCGCTGTGCGAATAGGTGTAGAACATCTCATCCACACACGTGGAGAGCACCTCATCCTCGAAGTCCGCCACCCACCGCGGCAGGTAGACCTCGGCAGGATCAATCAGCGCCTCGCCGTAGAAGTCACGATACGCGTAGACGAGGTACGGGCCGAAGATCGGGTCCTCCTGCAACAGCAGTCCCGGGTTGGTCACGGCGCCGAAACCAATCACTCCCTTGATGGGCAGTTCGGGCGCATAATCCTGAGCGCGATCCTTAGCCGCGAAGACGGCATGACCGCCACTGGAGTAGCCCATCATAAAGGCGATCTGAGCCGGCTCGGCGAGTGTCTCCAGATCTCGATCGCGATCCCAGAAGCGGTAAGCAGCTCGAACGGCGTCGAGCAGCGTGTGCGCCTGCACGTCAGCCACGAAGTAGCGGTGGCTACGTTGCGGATCGCCGAAGTACAGCCAGTTCGGGAAGACCACGATGTAGCCCTGCGCGGCATAGTCGAGCGATTGGCTGTGATAGGCCCCCCAACTGCGTCCCGTCGTCCGCTCTTCAAGCGGTGCACATTCGTGGCCCACGCCGGTCGTGCCGGCGGCGTGGCCCAGGACAGGGAAAGCCTCCTCGGACTCGACGTAGGGGACATACAGATCCGCCTGAGCCTCCACGATCTCACCGAGCTCATCCACGGTCTCAAACGTGATCCGGACCAAGTCCACGGGGTAGGATCCGGCAGGTCGGTAACGGTCGATGTAGCCGGCGCTCGTTACAGCGCCGCCGGTGAGTGTCTCGGTCACCGCCTCAGCCGTCGCGGGCGTCGTTGCCGGTGTTGCCGTTGGACCCCCACCCGTGCGCGTGGGGCTCGGTTCAGGGGTGGGCGATGCCGCAACCGGTGTCACCGTCGGCGCAGTCGTCGGCGGCGTTTCCCCTGAGGCCGTCGTGCTCGAGGCACCTTCCCTGCTCCGGACGGCAGACGCGACGTACTCCGCGACATACTCTTTGCCCGACTCCGTCAGGTGCTCCGTGTCCGTCAAGTCGTACGCCGGCAGGTCAAACGCCAAGTTCAGCAGCGTCACGTTGTCCAGCGAGGCCGCCTCAAGCCGGGCCTGCACCACTCGGATGTTGTCCGCAAAGCGTTCGCTGAACGCCTCCCCCAGGAACCGTTCACCCTGTTCCACATTGACCGGAGAGATATAGAAGAGCACATCGACGCCATTTTCGGCAGCGAGCTCCGCCAGCGCGACCATCGCATCCAGCTTACGGTGGTACCACTTGAGGTGAGACATATAGTGGTAGGTCAGCACGGCCTGCGCCGTTTCCTCATCGACCAGCTCGACCTCGCGGTAGGCGTTCTCGGCGCCCTCCTGCATGACGTCGCCGGCTGCAAGTGTCTCGAAATCCCTGACCTGTCCGACGATCACATCCCCATCGTAGACCGGTGCGTCCAGGAAGTCCTGCCGGCTGATCGGCGGTCGAAAGTAACCAAAGACCTCCAAGGGCCGGAGGAGCAGCCGCGCCCAGGGCAACCCCATCGCCAGAATCCTGCGCTCCTGCTCAAACTGGTAGGCCGGTCGCATGTCCCACGCAGGCGAGAAGGATCGGAGGTTGATCGGCACGATTAAGGTCTGCGGCCATTTGCCGTGTCGATCCATGTAGACCGTGTAGTCGTGGAAGAGGTCCAGGCCATAGGCGGGATGGGCTATCTGGCCGATGTCCCGGTCAGGCAGCAGCTCTTGCAGGATCTCCCCGGTGGTCACCTCTCCGACGGGCAGCATCAACGTGCTATCACCGAGATAGAGCACGTCCACGCCCTCGGCCAGATAGCGGTCAAACCTGACGATCTCATCCGGCAGTGGCGCAGGGAAGATGATCGAGATCGCTCCGTGAGCGGAGACGAGCAGGAGAAGAAACGCCGTGACCTTGAACCACGGCTGTCGGCTCATGGCTGGATGAGCCGTCCGCAGTCGGAGGCCGGCACGTTGCCGGCCAGGATATCCTGCATCCAGGCAAGGGTGTCGAGGTGGCTGTTCTGCCGTATTGTGAAGTGGTTCACACCCGGGTAGACACGATAGGTCACCTGCTTGTTCTCCTCACACAACCGCTGAACAAAGGGCTCCACCGTGCGCAATTGCACGATCGGATCTGCAGCTCCATGCAGGATGATGGCCGGCGTCGATGGGTTGACCTCGCGCCCCGCATAGTTGAGATCCAGCATAGCCTTGAACTCAGGAAACTCAACTGCCAACCGATCGTTCTGCAACGCCTCTCGAAACCGCGGCGTATACATCGTTTCGTGTGTGTTCGGGTAGTACTTCAGGGCTTGGTCGATGCACTGGTTCACGTCCCGGTCAAAGGTCGTCATCCAGTGCTCCTGGAAGAAATCCTCGGGACTGAGGATCTGTTCCCCGTAGTAAGCACGGTAGGCAGACACTATGTAAGGTGCGTAGAGGGGGCTGTCATACATCAAGCCCTCGACATCCGGGGCGACGGCGTGACCAACGACGCCCACGATGTTCAGCTCCGGCGCATAGCGGGGCGCCATCACGTCGCCCGCAAAGGCGCCGTGCCCGCCCTGCGAATAGCCCCCGAGGAAAACTGCATCCGCAGGTCGGGCCAAGACGTCGTCCGAGGGCGGGTTGGCGAAGAAGTCGTAGACCGCGCGGGTCAGGTCAAGCATCACGTAGCCTTCCAACTCGGAGACGAAGTAGGGGTGCGTCTGATCGGGATCGTCAAAGCCCTGCCAGTTGGCAATCGCTGTGATGAACCCTTGCGTTGCATAGGCTGACAGATGCGCACGGTAGTTACCCCATGCTCGCTTGTTCAGATGCTCATACAGCGTCGCGCATTCGTTGGCAATGCCGGTCGTGCCCGAGCCGTAGACGAAGAGCGGAAACCCTGTCTCAAACGCCACCTTGGGAAAGCGCAGATCGGCCTGAACCTCGATCTTTGCACCCAGGCGGTCGCGGGTCCGAAACCAGATGCGGTAGACCTCAACGGGATACTGCGAGGTCGGGCACATCTGTGCCGGCACAAGGGCGTGTACGATGCTGTTGACCTGACCGATGGACAGCGACTCCTGCCGCACGACCGAGCCCTCGACCACCGTGCCTGACCGGGTCGGGGGTAGCGGCGTCGAGGTCGGTAACGGTGTTGGGGTGGAGGTCGGCAGCGCGGTCGGCGTGGAGGTCGGCAACGGCGTCGAGGTTGTCGTTGGGAGCGCAGTCGGCGTCGGATCCGGCGGCGGAAGGGTCAAGACCGCTGTCGGCGGTAACGTCGGGACCTCCACCAGACGGCGCGACACGACCGGCAATGGAGCACACGCGCTGATGACCAGAGCAGCGAGGGCCATGAAGATCAACAGACGATAGCGAGCAACGATATGCATAGGGGTTTCCCTCCGGCTATCTAGACTTGCCGGCTTTCCAACGGTATATAGGCCGGCTCCCACCGTAAAGATAGCGGACTTCCGGCGTCGGTCAATCCCCAACGAGCGTAGGGCTATCGCACGTCGGCCGGCGGCCCCGCCTCAAAACAGGGCTTCCCGCCCCGTCTCGGGGCGGACGGACGCGGCGAACCGCTGATGGATACGAAGTCCTAAGGCAGATGCCCGATCGCCCGCCACACCGCCAGCTCGTCCCTGAATCGATCGTAGAAAACCTCACAGGTCGTGTCGATACGCATCGTCGCCCGCTCGCCAAGCGTGTAGGGCGGCCACTCGGGCACACCTGCAGCCGCCGGCGCGCCGGTTCGGGCGAACGTCGTCCATAGCTCAGCCATCTGACGTGACGCGATGAAGCGATCGGTGCGGTGGCCCGCCAAAACGTCGGGCGGTGAGGTCGGCGTCTGGTTGTAGAACTTGAAGGAGATATCCATCGCGTGCGGGGTGCCCAGGGCATACTCGGTGCCGGGGATCTTGGTCTCCGATTTATAGCCGAAGTTGTACAGATAGACGGGGGCGCCACGCTGAGCCGCCTTCTTCTCGGCGATCTCAACGGAGCCCAACCCCATCATCAGGATGGAGGAGATCGCCACGTAGAGGTCGGGAGCCGAAGCCTCGGGCATCGCCCGGCGATAGGTAGACACGATCCGCTCCGCATCTGATCCCAGCTGGGGATCGAGCTGCTCCGGCAAGTCGCCGAAATCCAACCCGAACGCAGCCACCTCCCCTCGCTGCCATGCGAAGAAAGTATACTCATCCTCGTTCCAGCCCACCATAAGCGGCTTGTTGCGTGATAGGGCCGGGGCAGCCGGATCAAAGGGGTGACTGGGCAGGATATGGCCATCGACCACCGGGCCGAAGCCGCCCCGGTTTGGCTTCCCTCGGTCGCCATGGCCGCGCTTGCGTTGGTAGGGCGGCACAGGGGCGAACTGCGACTGAATCTGAAGCAGCGTGGATGCGGGCACGTCCAGCAACTTCCGCCAGTCCTCTGTGGCAATGTCCAGCTCTTTGAGGACGCGGTGGGTGGTCTCGGACGCAATCTCGGGTGTCAGCATCCTCACACCCGGCCCGCTCTCGATCGAGGCCTTGTTGAAGGTGGGCGCTGCCTCAGGCATGGCATAGAGGCAACTGGTCTTGGCGCCGCCCCCGGACTCGCCAAAGATCATCACGTTTTCAGGGTCACCGCCAAACGCAGCGATATTCTCCCTCACCCAGGCCAGACCCAGGGCGATGTCCAGGAGGCCCTGATTGCCTGAGCCGGCGTAGTCTGGTCCAGCCAGGTCGTCAAGAAAGAGAAAGCCCAGCAGCCCCAGGCGATGGTTGGTCTGCACGACCACGACATCGAAGTGACGCGCCAGATTGGCCCCATCCTGAAGGCGCGTCCCCCCGGAGCCGATCACAAAACCGCCGCCGTGGTTGTAGACCATGACCGGTCGCGTCCCATCGCCATGGGCGGGTGTCCAGATGTTGAGGAACAGACAATCCTCAGCCGGCTCCGGCTCGCCCTGTCGGTCGGGCTGGATCGCGGGCGGGCCCAGCTCGAGGGCATCCCGTACACCCGCCCACGGCTGAAGGTCAGCCGGTCGTCGGAAGCGGTACTCGCCTGAGACCCGCCCTCCATAGGGGATCCCCAGGAAGATGCTCACCCCTTCCTCTTGTCTCCCCCTAACCCTGCCATAAGCGGTGTCAACTTCTACAAAATCCATAGCGGACTCCCCTTCATGTCGGGTCTTGCCCCTTGCTTTCGGACCTTCAAGGTAGCCCCTACTTGCCGTACAACTGACTGAGGAAGCGATAGCGTTCGCGGTATGGGTCCACCTTGACCTGGGGCTGCTCATCCCAGACCAGGTACGCCATCTCCGCACCCTGATCTGCCCGGGGCCACGCCGGTAGACCGGGACCGTTCGGATCACCGGTCCTGACGAAGTTAGCGTAATACCCCTGCATCATCTCCGAGATCTGCTCATCCAATGGGGCCCAGTCATAGACCCGGTTGGTGGCGAGGTTACCCATCGCGTACTCGATATCGGCCGAATGTACCGCTCCCGTCGCCGCAGGCACGCTCTTCTCCCGCGTCGCTTGATCCGGTTCACGGATCACCCCGCCGGCCAAACCGGCGACGGCGTCCCCCATCTCCGGGACCATCGGTGGGCGCGGATGGGCATAATAGTAGCGGAACACAGGGCAGCCGGATCGACGGTGCTGATCCGCCCATGTCCACGCGCTGTAGACGATGAACCGGTCGCCTGCGAGGTCGGTCGCCGATTGCACCACCTGCTGCTCCGTGGCCCCGGGATAGAGCCTGAGCACCTCATCCGCGTGATCGCCATAGTGGGCGCGGACCGCCTGGGCATAGTTGGCCGGCGTCGGCTTCTGCTCGCCAAGGAGGGCTCGGTAACCACCCTCCTCGGAGTTCCAGCCGACCATCAGGGGCACCCGCGCGTGTTCGCGGGCGGCGACCATGGCCGTGGGTGACTTGGGGAAGAAGTGCCCATCGATCGTACCGGAGAAGTCACGTGCGCCCATCCCTCGGATGGCCTCCAGCAAGGTCTCAGCCGGCAACGCGCGCAACTCGGCGATGGATACCGCACCGATGGTCTTGGCGAAATCCACCCAACGCCGTTCCACCTCATCCAGCGGGTAGGGAGGCAGGGCTTCGATGCCCCCGCTCGATCCGATGACGCCGGCGATCAGATCCCTGGACAGCGGTGAGATCATCTGAGCGTGAGCAGAGATCGAGCCGGCGGATTCACCGGCGATGGTCACCCGGTCCGGATCGCCGCCGAAGGCGGCGATGTTGTCGCGCACCCAGAGGAGTGCGGCGTGCTGATCCAGGAAGCCGTAGTTGCCGGAGCCGTGGTACGGCGATTCGGCACTCAGCTCGGGATGGGCAAGAAAGCCGAAGATATTCAGACGATAGTTGACCGTGACGGCCACGATGCCTCGGCGAGCCATCTGCTCACCGTCATAGCGCGGCTCTGAGCCATCGCCGGCTAGAAATCCGCCGCCGAAGAAATAAACCAGCACCGGCAACTGAGCATCGGGAGAAGGATCCGGTGTCCAGACATTCAGATAGAGGCAGTCCTCACTCATCCCGTTTGAGCGGAAGTTCATGTCGCCGAAGAGGGGCAGCTGCATGGCGCGCGGCCCGAACCGGACCGCCTCGCGCACGCCCGACCAAGCCTGCACCGGTTGTGGCACCTTCCACCGCAGATCGCCCACCGGTGGGGCTGCAAAGGGGAGGCCCTTAAAGCTATTCACGCCCGTACGATCGTCGACGGCACCTAACACTTTGCCCTTGGAGGTTATAACAGGAACAGTCATGATATCTGAAGGTATCCTTTCGCGGGTGTCCTTTGCACAGCGCGTCCAGGTCTTCATCTATTGTGCTCAGGGACACGGGATGTCAAGCGGCTACTCGCTGAAGGCATCTTTCGCGACGAGGATGGCGGATATGGCCCGCGGCCAACCGGTATAGAAAGCAAGGTGGGTCATGACCTCGGCAAGCTCACGCTCCGAGATGCCGTTCGCCCTGGCCAGGTTCAGATGGCTTCTTAGCTGTTCGGTGTTTCCGTTGGCGACGAGAGCCGCGACGGTGACCAAGCTACGGTCTCGCGGTGATAGCTCCGCACGCGCCCACACATCACCGTAGAGCACGTCGTCCGTGAGTTCCGCCAACTTGGGCGCGAAATCCCCCATGAGTTGCTGTGCACGCGATTGTTCCTTTGATTCAGACATTCTGTGTCTCCTTTGTCGTCGTTGTGTGAAGGGCGCTCATTCGCTAGGCATCTAGTTCTCGCTCACCCAGCCACTTCACCATGGCAGGGTCACGATGGTCAAAGAAAGTGCTTGTTTTCGTGTCGAGTGTTGTGATAGCCGCCACATCTTCCGCACTCAGCTCAAAATCGAACACGCTGATGTTCTCCATCATCCTCTCTTTGTGGGTTGTCTTCGCGAGAGCCACGATCCCTCTCTGCACAAGCCAGCGGAGAATGACTTGGGCAACACTCTTATGGTGCTTTTCCGCAACTGCCGACAGTACTTCGTTCCGGAAAATGTTGCCCTTTCCTTCCGCAAATGGAGCCCACGCTTCAACCCGAACACCGTTCTCCTGAAGGAAGGTCTGTGTGTCAATCTGCTGTTGGAAGGGATTCACCTCAATCTGGTTCACTGCGGGCGTAACCCGGTTGTGGATCATCAAGTCCATGATCCGATCCGGCTGAAAGTTTGAGACCCCGATGGCTCTGATCTTGCCTTGTCGATACAGTGCCTCCATCGCGCGCCATTCGCCGTACACATCACCGTAGGGTTGATGGATCAGATATAGATCAATGTACTCTAGCTGCAGCCGCTTCAAGGCATTCTCAAAGGCTCTCAGCGTACCTTCATACCCATTTCGCTGAATCCAGAGCTTCGTCGTGATAAACAGCTCTTCTCTGGCAACGCCGCTCTGTTTGATGCCTCTGCCAACCGCCTCCTCGTTCTGGTAGGAAGCGGCTGTGTCAACATGACGATAGCCAACTTCGATAGCGTCGACCACGCTTCGCTCACATTCGGCCGGATCGGTTATCTGAAAGACACCGAAACCAAGGATAGGGATCTCGACACCATTGTTCAGCTTTACGGTCTGCATAGGTCTCTCCTTGGGTCTCTATCGTTAAGAGTGTTGCTCTGGGGTAAGTAACCTGGTGAATGAGAGGGAGGCCAACATCCAGGCACCGCTCTGCTGCACATAGACTTCCGTGACCACGAAGGGATTGGTGACCTCGCGGCCGCCCACAACGGCGAGCAGTGTAATCCTGTTGAGCAGGATGGCAGTCGTGCCGATGATGTTCACCGATACTTCATGGATATCCGCTTGCTTGTAGTGAATGCCCCCACTCTTGATAACATTGAGCTCATGCTCTCTGGTCATAGTGCCGCCCATATGGACGAACACCGCCTTCTCGTGGAAGAGAGCGTCAAGCGCGTCGATGTTGCGCTCTGACATCCAACGCCATTTCTCTCTCGAGAGATTGATAAGGTCCTGTTCCGATGCTGCGCTCTGCATGGTTTCCTCCATTCTAGCTACGCATATCAACTGTCAAAGACTCCGACCAGCCACTTGTCGAAGTCAAGGATCCACTGCCCGTCGCCGACACCGAAACCGTGCGGCAGGCCTTCCAGAGCATGGGACTCAACGAGCACGCCTGCCTGTTGCAGGGCGGTGACGCAAGCCTCGAATTGGCGCACAAACGGATCTCTGGTGCCATAGACGAAATAGGAAGGGGGCAGATCCGATTCCCTGAAGGTCTCAACGTCTGTGGATGCGACGCTCAGTCTCCCATAGAAGGAATAGACCATCCCGACAGCACTGGCATCTGCAGACACCCTAT
>CAZYYC010000005.1:0-16022 GCA_964650935.1 uncultured Anaerolineales bacterium | reverse complement strand
CATAGGTGGGGTCAACTGCGGTTCCGTCTATAGTCCCATCGAAGTTCATCAGTAACTCGCCGGCCAAAATACCGCCGGCAGAGAAACCCACAACAGCGATATCGTTCTCCTCAATGCCTAAGTACCCTGCGTGGCTGCGGACATATCTCACGGCCCGGGCCAGATCCAGAGCTCCTTCCTGCACTGTATACGGCCTTAGCCGGTAGTTCACGACGAAGCTTTGATACCCGAGCTCGCTCAGGAACTCAGCTACAGGTGCACCTTCCCCATCGCTGCGAAACTGGAAAGCGCCACCAGCGCAGACGAGTACCGCCCCTTTGACTGTCGCACCTTGTCTGGCGGGGAAGTACACCATGTTGGGGCGAAAATCGGGAGGATCAAAGTACCCAGCGTTGTTCTCCGTGTAGTCCGTGATTGTGGGGAAATTCCCTTCCTCCCAAAGAGTGATCGTCCGCTGAAGCTCGCTTTGTGTACTCATAGGGTTCATATGCCGCTCCCAGAAGCTGACAGCCAAGTCCAACCATCCCTCGGCATCGGTTCCTGTGCCAAGTCCAAACCCATGCCCTGCACTTTGATACCTCCGATATTCGACATCTACGCCGGCATTTATTAGGTTCTCTACACGCCTCTCCACCGTAGCGACATTGGCGATGCCATCGTTGGCGGCGACGGTGATGAACGCCGGAGGGAAATCACGTGAGTAGGTTGATTGCCCGGTGTAGGCTATGACGACCGTAGCAGGTTTCGGGAGATCCCCGCCTCCGTAGGCGGATACGCCGTCCAGAGCGATGTCGCCGACCATCCTGGCTCCGGCAGAGCCGCCCCACAGTGAGTAGCCTTCTTTGCTGACCTCAAGCATTTCCGAGCTGCGGAAGACCCAGGCTATCGCTGCTGCCAGGTCCTCGGCAGCCCATTGCTCACCGCCGATGCGATAGCGTATGACAAAGGCGTTATACCCCTGTCTGCTCAACTCCTGAGCCAGTGGGAACCCTTCGTGAAGGGAACCAACATAAGAGAAACCTCCTCCGGGGCAGACTATGGCAAATGGCGCGTCGGGATTCCCCTTGAAGAAGAACAGACCGGTATCCGCTCGATCCGGGTCCTGTTGCAGCTGCTCGTCGGTATAGAAATCGTAGAAGATCGTTCTGCTGTCGCTCACCTCATCGATCATGTGATTGAGTGCACCAACGACGATATCAGGGTCCACATGGTTGTGATACGGCATGAGCCGACCAACGTTGTTCAGCGGCGTGTCGTAGTAACGGGCATTGTCATCCCAGGGCAGTATAGTGTTGCCAAACCCCTCAAAGGCCGGGTGATCCACGATATCGCGCACAGAGTCCCTGGTTGTCAGATGGTGGTACATCTCGCCGGCTGCCTCTGACGGCTCTGGCTCACTTGGCGTATCGCCTGCGCCGATCGCCTCTTCCGGCGTAGGACTTGGGCTGGATATCTCGCCGGTTTCCACCGGACCTTCGGGCTCAACTGTGGTCCCACCTGCCCCAATCGTAGCCCCCGGTGTACAGCCGGAAAGGATTGATATGAGCAAAGACAGCACTAGACAGCTCAGGAGGATATGGGACGAGTTCATCCCAGCGAACCCTGAACGATTGCCCCCCATCACGAGTACTCTACGGGACTCCGTACGTTGAACCAAATGGACATGTTCTCAATCACACCACTGAGCCCCCTCACCAGCCAGGTATTCCTCGTCACTGACTTTGTCTCGCCACTTGATATCCTGCCCTTCAGATCTGTCGGTAATGGCAATGTGAGCCATCGCCGTCGTAGGAGAGGCCCCATGCCAGTGCTTCTCCCCCGGCTCGAACCACACGACGTCACCTGCTCTGACCTCTTGAATGGTCCCGCCCCAGTGTTGCACGCGCCCACAACCCGCGGTCACGATCAGGGTCTGGCCCAGCGCGTGAGTTTGCCAGGCAGTGCGGGCACCAAGTTCAGAGGTAACGTTCTGGGGATGAGGGATGAGCCCTTCCACCAGGCATGCAACCGCACTTACCCAACGTCTCATCTCATTGTAAGTATTCCGCCCTCAAGATGATAGTACAATTGTGGGGGAAGATTGTATAATCCTGCATGCGTCGAGTCTGACAACCGGGAACCACCAAAGAGAGGCGTCAATGGAGACGTTAGGCCTCAACCAAGAAGAGCGTGATGCAGAGCGCAGGGAGGCTAACCGCCGAGAATTGGTCCAGCGCATCATGCGCGCTGTACCCGAGGACGGCGTCGTGCAGGCATTGGAGGGCCTCTACCTCGCGCGCGTCTCCAAACCTGGTGAACGTCTCCACAGCGTGGTCAAGCCGTCCCTGTGCGTCATTGCTCAAGGGGGTAAGGAGGTCTTGATTGGGGATAGCCGGTACCGCTACGACGCCGCTCGCTACCTAATCGCGACGGTCGAACTACCGCGCATCAGCCGGGTTCTGAAGGCCACACTTGAACGACCCTATCTTAGCTTTCGCCTTGTGCTCTCGCCCGCCGTTGTCAGCTCTGTCATCATCGAGGCTGGTGACACCACGCTGCCACAAGGCGCCGATGTCCGGGCCACGGCGGTCAGCCCATTGGACGTGGAGCTGCAGGAGGCTGTGCTGCGACTCGTGAGGCTCCTAGATGATCCTGCAACAGCACCCATCCTGATGCCGCTGATCAGCCGTGAAATCGTCTACCGCCTCCTGCTGGGCCGGCAGGGCGCTCGGCTGCGGCATCTGATGATTCGCGACGGCTACAACCCCCTCATCGCCAGAGCGGTCGAGCGACTTCGGAGTGACGTCGATCAGCCGCTACAGGTCGAGCAGCTCGCGAACGAGCTCGGCATGAGCGTCTCGAGTTTCCACCACCAGTTCAAGGCCGTCACAGAGATCAGCCCGATGCAGTTCCGCAAACGGGTGCGGCTGCAGGAGGCCCGCCGCCTGATGCTGAGCGAGAACCTAGACGCGGCAACCGCCGGCTTTCGGGTAGGATATCACGACGCCGCGCACTTCAGCCGGGAGTACAAGAGCCTCTTCGGCGATCCTCCGCTGCGCGACGTGCTGCGGCTGCGCGAAGAGGCTCTGCGAACCGACGAGATGCGGCCCCCAAAGGCCCGGATCCTCAGCGCAAGCGCGCCAGGGCCTGCCGCACCGCGCCCTTCACCAGATCCACCTTGTAGCCGTTGTGCGTCATCGGGCGCGCGTCGGTGACGGCGGCATCAGCCGCTGCAGCGATGACGTCGTCCGAGAGCGCCCCGCCGGTCAGTGCTTGCTCCGCCTCGGTGGCACGCCATGGCATCGGCGCGACGCCACCCAGCGCGATGCGCGCCCTCTCTACGATGCCGTCCACCACTGTCAGACACGCCGCCACACTGACCAGCGCGAAGTCCCACGAGCTGCGTTCGGCGATCTTGACGTAGGTGCTGCGCGCGCCCTCCGCCGCCTCGGAAATCAGCACCTCGGTGATGAGCTCATCTTGTCTGAGGATGTGGTCATTGCGGTTCTCGCGCGTCGGCAGGCGGTAGAACTCGCCCAAGGGCACCTGACGCGACGCCCCCATACTGACGATTTCGATTGACGCGTCCAACGCCAACAGCGCCACCGCCGGATCGGAGGGATGCACTGCATTGCACGGGCTGCGCCCCAGGATCGTGTGAAAGGTGTTGTCACCCTGCACGGCGAAGCAGCGCTGTCCGCCCTTGCGCCAACAGGGCACCTCCGGATTACGGTAGTACCAGCAACGCGGTTCCTGCACGAGATTTCCTGCCAGCGTTGCCATATGGCGCAGCTGCGGCGAGGCCGCGCTCACCAGCGCCTCGCGCAGGCAGGTCAAGGCGGGATCCTCCGCCACGACCTCCGCCACCTGCGACAGCCGCGCTGTGGCTCCCACATGCCAACCATCATCGTCGCGGCGCACGCCGTCCAGCCCCTCCACGGTCTTGAGATTCACCAGCCGCTCCGGCGCCGCCAGATCCGACTTCATCAGGCTCAGCAGATCTGTCCCCCCTGCCAGCGGGCGGCACGTCTCACTCAAGACCTCCAGCACGTCCTCAACCGCCTGGGCACTCGCGTACGCAAAGGGTTTCATCGGGCATCCTCCTCTGAGCTGCCGGCACGCAGGGCACGCAGCACCTTGTCCGGTGTGATGGGCAGGTCCGTGATCCGCACGCCGATCGCGTCCGCCACGGCGTTCCCGATGGCCGCCGGCGCCGGGATGATGGGCGGTTCACCCAACCCCTTGCTGCCCACGTTATTCGCCTCCGGGTCGGCCTGGTCCACAAAGAGCACCTCGATCTCGGGCACATCGCCGATGACCGGCACTTTGTAGTCCTCGAGGTTCGCCGTGAGCTGCAGTCCGGTCGGGCCGTCGAGCACGCGCTGCTCCGTGGTGCTGAACCCCAGCGCCAGCAGCACGCCGCCATAGACCTGGCTGGTCGCCGTCATCGGGTTCACCACCCGCCCGATGTCGTGCGCCGCTACAATCCGGCGCACCCGCACCTGCCCGGTCTCCACGTTGACCTCCACCTCGGCGAAGTGCGCGCCGAAGGTGTTGATCGCCTTCTCATCCGGATTCGGGCCTCGCGCGCCCTTGCCCACGATCATGTAGTCACCCATCTTCGCCGCGACCTGATGGTACGGGAGCCGCTTGCTCGCATCCCCCTGGTAGACGATCGCGCCGTCCTCGAGCGCGAAATCCTCCGCCGTCGCGTCCGGGAGGTCAAGCATCGCCGCAGCCAGTTCCATGATCTGCCGCAGCGCATCGTGCGCCGCCTCGCGCACCGCCGGCGTGATCGAGGCCAGCGTCACGCTGCCACCGCTGCCCGGCCCGAAAGGCGTCACGAGCGTATCGCCCACCACACTCCGCACCGCATCCAGCGGTAGCCCCAGTTCCTCCGCCGCCACCTGGGCCACGATGGTCTTGGTGCCGGTGCCGATGTCCTGCACGCCGGCCATCACCTCCGCCGTACCGTCGGGCAGCAGCTTGACCGTGGCATTGGCCGGTGGGCCGCCACCGCCCCCCCAGAGCTGGCTGGCCATTCCCCAGCCGCGCCGCCATGGCCCGTCACCGGCCCGGTGCAACTCGCGATCGTGCCACGCCATGCGCTCGGCGCCCATCTCATAAGCCTCGCGGAGCTTCTTGGTCGTGTACGCGACCCCGCGCGAGGGACTGAGCTCGGCGTAGTTCCTCAGGCGCAGCTCAAGCGGATCGAGGCCCAGCTTCTGCGCCAAGGCCTCCATCGCGCTCTCCAGGCCGAAGGTGCCCTCGACATACCCCGGCGCGCGGAACGCACGGGCATTGTCCGTGTTCGCGCGATAGGCCCAGACGACCGTCTTGACGTTATCGCAGGCGTAGAGGTCCTTCGCCGGGCCGCCGATGATCGATCCGCCGTCGCCGGTCGCCCCCGTCACGACCCAGGCCTCGTGCTCGATGAGCGTCAGCGTGCCGTCGCGCTTGGCGCCCAAGCGCACCCGCTGGCGGCTGCGCGGGCGGTAGCCGGCGACCAGATGCTCCTCGCGGCGATCCAGCATAGCCTTGACCGGGCGGCGCGTCTCGCGGGCTGCCAACGCCGCCATCAGAGAGAAGGGCTCCGCACCCCACTTGCTGCCGAAGCCGCCGCCCATATAGTTGCAGATGACGCGGACCTTGTCCTGCGGGATGTCTAGCGCGTCGGCGATGCTGCTGCGCGTGCCGAAGATGCTCTGTGTTGAGTGATAGAGCGTCAGCTGATCGCCCTCCCAGACGGCGGCGCTACCGTGCGTCTCCAGACAGCAGTGGGCCGCCACGGGCGTGGTGAACGTCAGCTCCACCACCACGTCCGCGGCCGCGAGGCCCGCATCCACCTCTCCGCGCTGGGTGATCTGGCCCTCGGGCGTGATCAGGTTGCCGTCGACACCTTCCACGGCTACCGGCCCATCGGGCGCCATCGCCCCCTCCAGATCCGACACGAAGGGCAGTGGTTCGTACTCCACCTCGATCGCCCCCAGGGCATCCTCCAACACCCGCTCGTCCGACGCCACCACAAAGGCCACCTCAGCGCCCTCATAGGCGAGTTCGGCAGCGAAGACCTCACGGCCCTCCAGGTGCGTGATCGGCGGCGGCTGATCGCGATGCCAGACGCACCACACACCCTCCATCGCCTCCGCCCGGCGGCTGTCGATGCGCTTCAGTCGCGCGTGGGGATGCGGAGAGCGCAGAAACCGCCCGACGAGCATCCCCGGCAGGTGCAGATCGTGGGTGTAGACCGCCTGCCCGGTGACACGCGCAACGCCATCAACGCGCGGTGTGGGCCGACCGACCAACCGCAAGTCAGCATCCGCGTCCCATGGCTGGACGTGGTCCTCCTCAACGATGACCTCGCGCTCCTCAATGCGGCCCTCAAACTCGACCTTGGTCTTGCGGATCGTCGGCATCGCCCTACCCCCTCTCCAGCATCTCAGCGGCAGCGAGCACGGACTTGACGATGTTGGGATAGGCCCCGCAGCGGCAGATGTTCCCGCTCATCTCGCGCACCACATCCTCCTCCGCAGGATGAGCCTGGTGCTCCAGCAGCGCCACCGCCGACATCACCTGGCCCGGCGTGCAGAAGCCGCACTGATAGCCGTCCTGGTCGATGAACGCCTGCTGCACGGGGTGCAGCGTCTCGCCCTGCGCCAGGCTTTCGACCGTGCGCACCTCACGGCCCTCGCAGTCGATCGCCAGGGTCATACAAGCGTAGACCGTCTCGCCGTCGAGGATCACCGTGCACGCGCCGCATTGTCCCTGACCGCAGCCGCGCTTGGCCCCGGTCAACCCCAGCTCCTCCTGCAGCACCGAGAGCAGCGTGCGACGCGGCTCGATCAACACCTGCGCCTGCGTCCCATTGACGCGAAAGACCACCGGTACTTTCTCGGGTCCTCGAAAGTTCAGCGCCATAGCCCCCCTCCTTTTGGGTACGAAAGCTACAGACCATCTGCCGTCGGCGTCTACGGTAATCCTATGCCAAAGTGACAGATCTGCAAACTCGGCTTCCTCACCCAGGGATGGGTGCGCTGCGTCCGCTGCCGGGACCGTCATCGCTTGGCGGCATTCCTCGGGCGACGCACCCCGCCCCCGAGAGTGCGTTGACATGGAAGGAAGAAACAGATATGCTGGATGGTATGAAGGACAGACCACCCCACCGACCTCCGAAATGGCTACCTGCGGCCCTGGGCGTTGTGATCGTTGCCGCCCTCCTCTGGGGGCTCCAGTGGGCGACCTATGCCAGGCCCCCCTTGTCGGACGCCATCGAAGCGCTTCAGAGCGATGAGCTGGTTCAGGTCACGGATGAGCCCTGGTTGACGTTCACGCCCGGAGGCAGCCCGCCCACCACCGGCTTTGTCTTCTATCCGGGAGGCAGGGTCGATCCGCGAGCGTACGCGCCTTTGATGCGTGAGATCGCGTCAAGCGGCTATCTGGTTGTCGTCCCGAGGATGCCCATCAATATGGCGGTCTTCAACCCGAATGTCGCCGGCGAGATCATGGCCCACCATCCTGAGATCGAGCGGTGGACCATCGGGGGCCACTCGGTCGGCGGCGCGATGGCGGCGCAGTATGCATCCAAACACCCCGAGGCCATCGCGGGCTTGGCGATTTGGGCCTCCTACCCACCGAACAGCGCGGATCTCTCTGACCTCGACATCCCGGTAGTCTCGATCTACGGCAGCCGCGAGCTGCGGGTCAACGATACCAGCGTCGGTGAGCGCAAACACCTGCTTTCCGAGGCTACGCACTACGTTCGCATCGAGGGCGGCGATCACCACCAATTCGGCTCGTATGAGATCAGTCCCGCTGATCACCTGGCGACCATCAGCCGCGCCGAGCAACACGCGCAGATCATCGCCGCAACCCTGCCGGTACTCGAGGTCGCTTCGAAATAAGCAAAGAAGTGGCTTACCCGGCTCACGCCGGGTAAGCGCACTCGCGGGAGGGCTGCTGATGCTGTTCTACACCAGAGGCGTCCCCCTCTCGATGGTAAAGGTTCGCCACGGCAGAACTGGTGGCTACGGCGAACCTACGGCCCACGCATCCGATCTGCAGCAACAGACGGTGAAGTCGACGACCTGTCCGCCTGGTGTTGAGCTGCGGGGCTTCACGCCGGCCTGCGAACCGACGGTCCCATCGCATCTGTGCTTCGCGCACGTCTTCGAGAATGTACATCACGATCTCCTTTGTGCTAGAGGGGCTGACAGCCCATGCGGGCTCTGCCTAGCGCCCCAAATGATCTCCAATCACATTGTTGCCTACCCGCGTTAAGGGTTCGTTAATCAGGCGTTAACTGGACAGGTACAACGCGGCGGATCGCGCGCCTCTCGCTAGATCGGCAACCGGCAAGGGTAGTCTGGTAGCGGGCGCCAGGCTCTGGGTGCTGAAAGCGGCGTGGAATGCGTAGCCGAGGCGTTTGGCTGCACGCTGTCGCTCGCCGGTGCCCGCAATGCCCGGGACGAGCTATGTCTCGCGGAGAAGCCAGAGGCACAATGTGTTCTATCGCGGGTGATCGCTCGGTCCGCTATACTACGAGTAGGATGGTCGTGACCTGATCGTAGCACAGCAGCGCGAATTCAGCGCTAACGGGGCGTGAACTAGGAGAGATCACAGCGGCAAGTTGCGATAAACACGAATTGTATCTATAATATAGGTACCGACCTGGGAGGGGAGTGAGAGATGGCCAGACTCAGGATATCCCTGTTGGGCACCTATGCCGTCCACATAGACGGCGAGGCGATGGTCGATCTGGGCTACGACAAGATACGGGCCTTGCTGGCTATCTTGGCGGTGGAGCGAGACCACCCTCAGCGACGGGAACGCCTTGCGGGTCTTCTCTGGCCCGATGTCCCCGAGTCGGACGCACGACGCAGTCTCCGCGTTGCACTGTTTCGGCTGCGCAGCGCGATCGGCGATCGTGACGCGGATCCTGCCTGCCTGTTGACCACTCGTTATGACCTCCAGTTGAACCCCGAAGCAGACGTATGGATGGACGTAGGCGCCTTCTCCAGTCTGATGTCGACCGTGGATACCCATCCCCATGAAACTGTGAGCGACTGTCCAGCCTGTCTGGAGAAGCTCGCCCGTGCCGTCGCGTTATACCACGGCGATCTGCTCCCGGGGTTCAGCCTCGACAGCGCAGAGTTCGAGGAGTGGTTGGTCGTGCAGCGGGAGCGGCTGCATCACCAGGTCCTGGCTGCGTTGGACCACCTGGCGGAAGCTTACCTGGCCCAGGGGAACTACGATCTCGCATTGACCTACGCGCGGCAGCAGATCGAGTTGGAGCCGTGGCAGGAGCGCGCCCATCAACAGGCGATGCGGGCCTTGGCACTGAGTGGCCAGCGGGCTGCAGCTTTGGCGCAGTACGACCTTTGTGCCCGCACGCTGCACGCAGAGATAGGGCTGACACCCGATGCCGCGACGGTGACATTGATGCAACAGATTCGGCAGGGAGCGCTGGTGCCGGTGCCCGCGGCATCGGCTAGCCACCTGAACGGCGGTGATGGCGACGCTCCAGCTTCGGAGGTAGCACAGCTCGACGCGCCTCCAGTCGTAACGGTGACAGACTCCCGGGCTACGGAAACCGAGCCAAACGTCGTGGCCGAGCCCCCCGACTCCCTTCATGTGAATGGGGACCTCATCGAGGGCGAGCGGCGCGTGGCAAGCCTGTTGCTGGCTGAGATCGTCGGAGCGGACGATGTGCTGGCGAATGCGGGACTAGAGGTCTGGGCGGAGACTGTCCACAAGCTGCTCTCGGCCCTCGGAGCACAGGTCGCCCGATATGGGGGGACCGTGGTCCGCAGCGGCGACAGTGCGCTAGTGGCCGCCTTTGGGGCCCAAGAAGCGCACGAGGATGATGCAGAACGGGCCGTGCTGGCGGGGTTGGCAATGATGTCAGACGTGGGGCAGGGTGATGCCACGTCTGCTGTAGACGGTCTGGCGCTGAAGGTTGGGGTCACGACAGGCGAGGCAGTTGTCATGGTCCGGCCCGGCGATGGGAGGGCCGTGCATGCCGCGATCTTGACGGAGGCGGCGTGGGTGCAGCGTCAGGTGCCTCCCAGCACGATCTGGGTGTCAGACGCGACCTACCGGCGTGTGGCGCCGCGCTTTGACTGGGCATGGTTGGGGGAGGTGGTGGGCGAAGGACATACCGCGGTGCGGCTCTACCGACCACTGATGCCGGTTGCAGCGCCGGCAGAGCACGACGTGGGCGGGCTGCGGGCGCCGCTGGTTGGCCGGGAAGCCGAGTTGCGGTCCGTGATGGAGGCTATCGATCGGGCCGGCGCAGGGATCGGTGGCATCGTGACGGTGGTAGGCGAGGCGGGGATCGGGAAATCCAGGCTGGTAACGGCGGTGAGAGAGGGAACGCGCGAAGTCGAAAGGCGTAAGTCAGAATTGGTTGAGATTCAGGAGGACGGTCCCGGTCCGCGGGCACGATCAGCGTCGGTGCGATGGGTGGAGGGGGCGTGGCAGTCCTACAACCAAGGAGCAGCGTATTCGGGGTGGCAGATGCTCATCCGACGGCTTCTGAAGCTGGATGACGATTGCACGGAGGCTTCTTGTGCCGCATTCGATGACCGCGTGACCACGCTGTGCCCCGAAGGTGCTGAGCGGATCACGCCCTACGTCGCCCGGTTACTGGCGCTGCCTGTAGATGATGCGACGGCGGCGCAGATGGACAGCTTGGTCGCGGCGGGGCTGCTCCAGGAAGCCATTTTCCGGGCGGTGGCAGAGCTAGTGTCCTACGCAGCCCGGGATCGGCCGCTGGTGTTGGTATTGGAGGACATCCATTGGGCCGATGCAGCGTCGCTGGACCTCCTGACGCACCTGCTGCCGCTAACGGATATCGCGCCCCTACTCTTGCTGCTGGTGCAACGTCCTGAACCAGACCACGGATCGTGGCGGGTCCGGGAGACGGTGGCACGGGACTATGCCCATCGGCACACCGATGTGAGGTTGGGCCCGCTCACGTCCGGGGATGACGCACGGTTGGTACGCGAGCTTCTAGCTGCAGGGCGACGGGCTGATGATCCCGACCTGGTGGCCGACATCACACGCCGAGCGGAGGGGAATCCATTCTTCACGGCGGAGTTGGTGCAGGCGTTGTTCGACCGCGATGGGGACAGCCGCGAACGAGACCTGCCGGTGACGGTCCAGGGCGTGCTGATGGCGCGGATCGATCGGCTACCGTTGGTGGCGCGTCAGGTGCTGCAGTTGGCGTCCGTAATGGGGCGGACCTTCACCGATGACCTCCTGGCTGACCTGATGGGCAAAACACGGGGTGAGGAGAGCGTGGGGGAGAAGAACGGCGCGCTTCGTGCCGCCCTCCTGGCACTGACACGCGCGCGCATGATCCGCGAGCAGGTTGAGACCGAACCGCGTGATGCGATGCCGACGGCCGGACGAGCCTACGCATTCGAGCACGAACTGACGCTTGAGGCCGCCTATGATAGCCTGCTAACCCGGAAGCGGCGGATCCTACACCGCCGGGTCGCGGAGGCATTTGAGCGGCTATATCCGGAGCAGATGGCGGGGCGCCTGGGGGTGTTGGCGCACCATTGGG
Organism: uncultured Anaerolineales bacterium; assembly: GCA_964650935.1. Taxonomy (GTDB): domain Bacteria; phylum Chloroflexota; class Anaerolineae; order B4-G1; family SLSP01; genus PWVB01. Next base: position 4,474 of record CAZYYC010000005.1, on the reverse strand, counting down.
AGCAGGCAGGGGACGTTGCGCGAGCTGTGGACGCCCTACGGCGGGCGGGAGAGCAGGCGGCGGCGCAGTACGCCAATGATGCGGCTGCGGGCTATCTCACGAGAGCGCTGCGGCTGGCGGAGGGCGGGGATCCTCAAGAGTTGTTCGAGATTCTGCTCGCCGACGAACGGATCCATTTGCGCCAGGGAGCCTTTCAGGCCCAGCTCGAGGACCTAACGCGTCTGAGGGATCTGGTAGAGCTACTGGACGACGCTCGACTGAGGGCGATCGTGGCGTTGCGGTGGGAGCAGTGGGCTATCAAGCGAGGCGATCGGGCTGAGGCCATCCGCTACGCTGAGACGGGTGCACGGCTTGCCGAAGAGGCCGGGGCGCCAGCAGTCGCGGCAGAGGCCTATCTGCGCTGGGGCGGTGCCCTCAACAGCGATCATCGGCCGGAGGAGGCCGCGGTTCAGGGCGCGAAGGCCGTGGCGCTGGCACGGGAGGCGGGATCGATCCAGCTGGAGGTCGAGAGCCTCTACAACCTCGCGCTGGAGGTGGGCTCAATGGATGACGTTGGACAGGCTAACCAGTTGCTCGAGGACGCCCTACAGCGCAGCATCGAGATCAGAGACCGATACCACGAGGGCCGGTGCCTATCGGCGATCGCGCAATTCGCCTCGCAAGACGGTGACCTTGCTCGGGCCATTGACTACTCTGAGGCCGCCCTGCGGGTCTTCCGAGAGACGGGTTATCGCTCAGAAGAGCCGTGGGCTCTCTCGCGTCTCGCTCTCCTCGCCGGCTGGCAGGCGGATTATGGATCGGCACTCGCCCATTCGCGAGCAGCCATTGATGCTGCGCGCGATGCAGGGCTGTTGGAGGTCCTCTCCTCATCACTCATCTACAATTCCCAACTGCGCGTGGCTATGGGCTCCTATGATACTGCACGGCTTGTGCTCGAAGAGGCTGCCGCGTTCTCGCCGGAAGTACTCTCAAGCTTTGGGGTGCTCTGGTTAACTTGGGTTAGGGCGCAACTCGCGTTTCAGACGGGCAACACGATGGAGGCTCAGTCCTGCGGGATGGAGGCCCTAAAGGTGCTCAAAGGTCTCAAAGCGCCCCGTCCACATCATTGGTTTCCCCTATTCGAAGTCGGGGCTCACCAGGTACTGGGCGACTGCCTGGCTGAGCTGGGGCGCTACACCGAGGCTGAGGAGAGATACCGGCGCGCGCTGGCGGTCGATTTACGTGTCGTGGTGCCGGCGGCGAAGATGGAATGCCGCGCCTGCCTGGCAGAGATCCTTGTCGAAGAGGGCGAGATGGACGCGGCGCGTGCGGAGGTCGAGACGCTCCTCGCCTTTGTGGCTACGCATCCCCTTGACAGCCCTATGCAACCGTTGCGCATTCATCTGGCGTGCTACCGCGTGCTTGGCGCAGTGGACGATGCGCGCGCGAACGACATTCTGGTTGCAGGGCATCAGGAGCTGATGCGGCGTGCGAGGACGATTGGCGACGAGGGGCTGCGGCGGTCGTACCTGGCGAACGTGCCGGTGAATCAAGAGATTGTAGCGGCGTACCGAGCGATGTCAGCCGCGGATATCCCCGATCTTCGGACATCGGGAAACACGTAGCGGTACTCTGACAGGGCCTAGTGGCCCTGTCAGAGTTGAGGCGTACCGTGCCTGTCAAGCACTGGCTTGGCAGGCACGGGCAGCCGGTTGCCGCTTGACGGCCAACGCGCGGATGAAACATGCGATGGTGGCGAAAGCCCGGCCCAAGCCGGGGGATCGCCGCCGGCGCGGCAGCGACCCCGAGCGACTGGCTCGAAGCTGCGCGGCCAGGATCTGGTCGTATCGGTCTTTAGCGTACATCGTATTTGTGAGCGCTTCGAATGCGCCAGGTGGGTGCCCACTCAGCGTCTCCACCAGGAGCCGTCTCGCACCACCATGTGACCTTCGCTTTCGCGCGTGCTCAGCCTAGACCTTCCTATCCCACGTGTGCCTGTTGTAGCTCGGCATCTCTATCACTTTGTGGTACCTCCACGATCGATGTCCAGCTGATGTGATATGTAGAGGGACAAGCACTCCCTCCCCTGGGTCTGGAGACAGTCCCTCGACCGACCATGGGTGGCGCCGTCGATCCCTGGGCGGATGATCATCCGGTGCATCCGAGGGTTGGAGCTCAGCCGGCAACCTCGTAGTGGTCATCTATCCAGGCGTACAGGCCTTGGGCCCCCGCGAGGATCTCGCGGCTCAACTCGCGCGTCCGGAGCGTCTTGAAGTAGTAGCACATCCTGACGGGTTTGCCGCGGTAGACCGTGGAGATGTTGTTGTAGGGAAGCGTGGGGTTGGTCTGGTTGCAGAACCCGCACGCCCGGCACTCACCGGTGAAGCTATAGACAAGATCCTGGAGCGGCTCCGGAAGGGCTTCGAGCTGCCTCAACAGTGTTTTCACCGCGACCTTATCCTCGATGAACGTGTACAAAAGCTGGCGATGGTAGCGCGACTCGAACTGGACCATGAACTGGAGCCTGAGCGGCTCGCCCTCGGGGCCGGCGTAGCTCTTGGTGAAGGCCACGGTGATGAAGTTCGTCACGTCGAGCCCGCTGCCCCAGTCGGAGCTCTTCTCGAATCTCTGGCTGACGAGCGTCTCCGTGAACCGCCGGACGACCTCGGGATCGTCGCTGAGCGCGGTCGCCAGGTCCAGCGACCCGTCGTACGCGGGGTCGAACAGCACCCGCTTGAAGATGCGGTTCTTGATCTGACCGAGATACCGTTGGTGCACCGTGATCTGCCACTGCTTGAGATCGGCCCCGTCGCCGACGTCCTGGCGCCACCTGGCGTCGTAGGCCTCGGCCTCAGCAGCGCCGAGGGTGGCGAGCAGCTTCCAGGCGTCCACCATCTCGGAATAGGCGTCACTCCGCAGGCCCAGGGTCTGGTCATTCTCCGCGCATCGCAGGCCCAGAGCGGTGAGGTGCTTGACCAGCGCGGCATAGGCGCGCTGGCTGAGCCCGAGCTCGCTTCGCTCAATGACCAGCGTTCCATCGCGCACCGTGCCGAGCTCGCCAAGGCGCTGCAGGCTGTCGAACAGGCCCTCGATCTTATCCTCGTTCTTGCGCCGCAGCTTGCGGGCCTCCAGGTAGGCCTTCGCTTCGTCCTTGTAGGCCCTGCCCGGATCGGGGCGATCTTCGGTCTCGTCAGGCTCCTTCGTCATCCCGATGAGCGTTGGGTCGTAGTACAGCGTGGTATAGATCCCGCAGATGAAGTCGTAGAGCTGGCGCTGCGCGACTTCGCTTGCGAACTCTGACGGAGTAGGCCGGAAGTCGGGCTGAGTGGCGATGTAGTTGTAGACCAGGCGCTGCGACACGTTGTTAAAGTCGGTACCGATACGGTTTTCGAAGTTCATTTCGCTAACCTCCTGCCTGCTCGAGTGCGGCGAATCGATCACTTCCTCGGGCTCACCCCATCCCCAATGCGGCGGCGATCGCCCACAGAGGGTGACCGGCTAGATGCATAGCTCCAACGCGCGCTTGACTGCATCGAGCGCCTGGATGTCGTTCTGCTTGATCCTGTCAAGCGTCAGCTCGACCATCTCACCCCAGCCGCACGCGTAGTGTTTCGACCAGTCCGCGTATTCATTCAACCCGATCAACGCCCACGCGAGGTCGTGCGTATAGCCAAAGCACGGGCCGCCGATCTCCTTGCAGATGTCATCGAACGCCGGGTTCTGCAGCTCCTCGATGGTGCGGTGGCGGAAGACCTCCGCGAAGTTGTGGCTGTTGAATGTATGCCACATCGTGTCGGACACCCGCTGCATCCGTGCCTGTTTCTCTTGTAGGTCCGCCCTGCCCAGTCCATCCGGCTGGTACCATCCCATCTTCCCGATGTAGTCGTCCCAGAGCTTCTCGTTGAGATTGGTCTCCATAACCTGCCGGATGCGCTCCAAGCCGTCCTTCAGCGTGTAGAGCGGTTCTGTCTTGTCGCCAACGACATAAAGCGCATCGAGCTCTCCATGCGAGGGCGCACCCTCCGGCTTTTGCTGCGCGTTGGTGTAATCGGGGCCGATCAGCGCGTCGCCGTCGTAGCCGGTGAGGACGCGGAAGCGACCTTCGCCAGTCTTGACCTTGGCGATCACGGGTCTACCCGCGTCGATGGCGGCGGTGATCGCGGCTCTGAACGCGTCAGGATCGGTCAGCTTACGGTACGCGTAGCCCGCAAAGCCGAACAGAAACTCGACCGTGGCGTCGGTGCCGCAGCTGTCGGCCTCGGTCTCGCCGATCCGGATCTGCATCTCTGTCGGCTCGCCGTCAAAGCGGCAGCGCAGCGAGCTGCGCCCGCACATCGTGTCGAACACGAAGAAACGCTGCTCCTGTAGGCCGGCCGTCGAGGCGCGGCAGTTTCCGCAGCCGTCGCACGGCTGCCCATTCCGCTGCTTGCACTCATAGTCATCGTCGCCGGTGATGCCCTCAAGCACCATGGTGGTCGACGTGAAGCAGTTGATG
>CAZYYC010000004.1:4007-42751 GCA_964650935.1 uncultured Anaerolineales bacterium | reverse complement strand
CTGCTCACGGAGGGTGAAGTTGACGCCGTCGACAGCCTGAACATATCCGGCGTGCAAGAAGCCGAAGCGCTTGAGTTCGAACCAGACGTGCAGATCTTCCACGGACAGCAGATCAGGTCGCCGGCGTTGCTCGGTGTCCTTCGTGGATACCGTCATACCTTGTGGCATATCCTGCGGCGCATCTTGAGGCCGCTCACTCATAACTGATGACATCGTTGCCCTCTCTTCCTAGGCGTGTAACCAGCATCTGACTTTTCGGCCATCCACCTGGAACGTGGGGGGATGCTCCGAGCATTTCTGGAAGACCGACGGACAACGTGGCGCAAACCGGCATCCCGACGGCGGATTGATGAGACTTGGGGGTTGCCCGGTGATGAACGTCGGCTCCTGGTCGACCTTGAGACGGGGCACGCTCGCCATCAACAACCTGGAGTAGGGATGGAGCGGTTCGGTGAAGAAATGGCGTGCATCACTGACCTCGACGATCTCACCGGCATACATGACGGCGACCGTATCAGCCAGCTCGCTTGAGGTGGCGATGTCGTGCGTGATCAGAATGAAGCCGACAGCGAGCTCCTTCTTGATGTCCTTCAGGACGTTAAAGATATTCGCTTGCGTCAGCACGTCGAGCGCCGACGTCGGCTCATCGAGGAAGACGAGGGCCGGCAACGTGATCAGGGCCATTGCGAGGGCGACGCGCTGGCGCATCCCTCCGCTCAGCTCGAAGGCGTAGCGATTGAGAAAGTCGGTCGGCACGCCCACTTGCTCGAACATCCAAGCGGCCTGTTCAAGCGCTTCCTGTTTCTCGGCCTTCTTGTGAACGAGAAGGGGTTCCGCGACCTGTTCGCCCACCTTAATGACCGGATTGAGGGCGTTCATAGCAGCCTGAGGCACCATAGACATCTTGAACCATCGAATCTGGCGCCGGAATCGCTCGTCATTCAGCTCCATCGTGTCGAGGCCCTCGAGGAAGATCTTCCCTGAGTAGGTCTCCACGTTGTTGGGGAGCAGGCGCAGGATGGCTCTCGATAGAGAGGTCTTGCCACACCCCGACTCGCCGAGGATCACCATGGCCTCGTTCTCTTTGAGCTCCAGATCCACGCCATCGACCGCCTGAACGGTGCCCTGTCGGGTGCGGAAATAGAGCCGCAGATCTTCGACGCGCAGTAGCGTATTGTTTTCTGACATCGGTTCTACATACCTCGCAGTCTGGGGTTGAAAACACGGTCCAGGGCAAATCCCAGCAGTGAGAAGGCGAGTGCCATAATCATCAGCAGGACGGACGGTTCCAGGATCCAGTAGTAATGACCATGGTAGAGTGCACCGTTGCCGTAGGCGTCGTTGATCACCTTGCCCCAGGTAGGTAGGACGGGATCCCCCAGCCCCAGAAGGGCCAGCGCCGCCTCCAGGAAAACGAAGCTCGGCACCAGCGCGACCAAGCTGGGGAGTAGGGTGGGGATGATGCGCGGGATCAAGTACTTGCGAATGAGGCGGGCGTCCGAGGCCCCATAGGCCTGTGCCGCCTCGATATAGGGCGAGTGTTTGACCTGCAGGAACATGGCGCGATTGGTCTTGATCCCACCGCCGAAAATGGACAGCAGAACCACAACCCCGAGCATCGCGAAGATGCTCTTGGAGTAGAAGGTGCCGATCATAATCAGGATCGGCAGGAAGGGTAAGACCATGTTGATCTCGGTAACACGCTGGATTAGGGTGTCCACCCAGCCTCCATACCATGTGCCCACAGCGGCGATGATCATCTGGATCAGACTGGTGCCGACAGCAGCCAGGAGCCCAAAGCCGAGCGCGATAGGGGTGCCCCAGAGCAGCGCGATCGATAGATCTCGTCGCCGGTGGTCCGTCCCGGCGATGCCGTGGACCTGCCCGTAGATGACCATCTCGGCATCCACGTCAGACTCGGGCTCGAAGGTGATGGCCTCTACCTGTAAGGTGTAGGTGCCGTGGAGCGGCTCGAGAACCTCGGCCCGCGGATCGACGGCGAACAATCCCTGATGCGGCAGGGCGCCGCCCAGTCTACGCTGCAGCAGGCTGTCCTGGGAGACGCGATAGGTCTCTTGCTGGGTCATGGATTTGTCCGCGACCCGGATCTCTCTGCCATCGGGTGTCAACCAGGTCATAGAGACGTGCGGCGGTTTCCGATCGTAACGGGTGTTGAAGAAGACCGAGATCTCACGGGGGAAGTCGTCGTAAGGGAAGTCGAAAGTGAAGGAGAAGATGACGTCCGTCAGTTCCTCACTGGCCGATTCGACGGTCTTGATGACGTCATCATCATCACTGCGCATCCGAATGGTCGCGGGGAGGTCCTTGGTGGTGAACCAGTTGGTCCACGCAGGCGCAGCATTCTTCGGGGTGTGATACCAGACGTCCTCACCGCCCCGCCAGAGTCGTATGGCCTCGCTGTAGGGAATGGTAACCATAGCATAGACCGACAGTAGGATCAGCAACGTGATGATCACGAGTCCGATCGCCGCAGCCGGATACTGAAGTAACTCGCGGAGCGTTTTCATCTCGTTCTCCCCTCCCCTCCAATCCGTACCCGCGGATCGACCAGGGCGTAGATAAAGTCCAGCAGAAAGACCGTCGCGGCGAGCAGATAGGCATAGATCACCTGCGAGCCCACAATCACCGGGGTGTCATAGAGCCCGATCGCCTGGTAGAGCGCACGGCCTAACCCGGGCCAGTTGAAGACGGTCTCCAGAATCGTCGCGCCGGTCCACAGGGTAATCACCGTCAGGGCAAACTGCGTGATGATCGTGGGGAGCACCGGCCGGAGCACGTAGCGCCGTTCGATCTCCCTATCGGACAGTCCCTTGGCCTTCGCCATCTCCACGTAGTCTTCTGTTGAATAGATAAGGAAGAACGTACGGAAATTGTAGGTTTGTAGGAAGATGGTGCTGATGACGATGGCCGCGGTCGGCAGGACCAGGTGCCTGAGGAGGCTGAGGGCGTAGTCGATCCGGTTCTCGGGCGGCGGCGCTGCGACCATGCCGCCGAAGGGCAGAACCTGCAAGATGGCGGCAAAGATCAGGATAAGGAAAAGGCCGTAGAACCAACCCGGGGCCGAGGAGGTCGGGGCCAGCGCGATCACGATGCGATCCAGAATGCTGCCGTATTTCCTGGAGAGAAAGAGGCCGAAGAAGAGACTAATAAAGAAGAGGAGCAGGTTGGAAACTCCCCACATCAACAGCGTCGGGGGCAGCCGCTCCAACAGAATCAGACGCACCTGCTTCGATCCGGTGTCGCTGGTCATATCGGTGGCAAAGCCCAAATCGAGCGTGATCGCCCCTCTGAGGTAGCCGAAACTGCGCACAATAAAGGGCTGGTCGAGTCCCTGACGCTGGACCTCCACCTCAACGCGCTCCCTGATGAGCTCGCGCCTCTCCTCGACACTCAAGGCCCTCATCTCAGGGCTCTGATCCTGGGAGATCTGTAGCGAGATCATCTGTTGGATGCTCCCAAGTCGTATCCGGTCGACGTAACCGCCCATATTAGCGACGAGAACCACCATATAGATACCCACGACGACCGTGACGAAAAGCATCACCAGGCGAACCGCCGAGTATTTGACGACCCGGCCAAGCGCGCCGGAGCCGGATTGCAGCTTCTCCTGGGGCGCTCCCTCCGTCTCCATCGCCAACGCTGTATCACTCATCCTACTTCTCACTTTCTGTATCAGGATCCAGGCCTACGAGGACAGCCGGGACAACACGATGATGTCTCATACAGAGCTACACATAGAAGGCACAGAGAGCCGGATCCACTGCTGTCTGTATCTTTGCGCCTTCTACGCGTATCTCTTCCGGTCGAAAAGATCCCCTGCCGTCGTGGCTTGCCTACAAACAAAGGGGGGCGAGTGAGCCCCGCCCCCCTTGTTGTGTCAGATCGACCTAGATCATAACCATCGTAAGCGGTTGTCTCACCGTTCCGGAGGGATGCTCTCATCCCTCCGGAACGATCACTCAGAAGACGGCTTACTGGGTTACGAAGTCGACGGTCTGCCGCACGGGGACGAGGGCATTCTTGGAGACCGCGATCACGGCCAGCCGGTTGGATCCGGCCTCAAGATCGCCCGTGATGCCCGCATCCAGCATCACCTGCCAGTAACCATCCTCAACAGCCTCGGCATCGCCTGTATAGACAAGCTCTCCGGTGGCGTCAAAGACGAGGAACTTGACCATCGAGATGTCGTCGACAGGGTAGGGCACACCCTCAGTCAGATCGACGAAGACATCGTAGGTGGCCTCGTCGCCGATGCCGACCTGTCCGGGACCATCCACCATCACGTCAGGCACGGGGGCCTCACTGAACTGGGCCCAGCGGTCGGCGTAGTCGGGATAGTTGGGGTTGTTCTGCAGAATCAGGGTTCCCTCGACGGGGAAGACGTCCTGCAGCATGAAGGGGCCGGTCCCGACATAGAAGTGGTCGCGCACGCGGTAGAACTCCTGCAGATTCGCGTAGCGGGTCGCAGCTTCATCCGCCGACATGTACTGGCTGAGCGTGGCCTCGTAAGGAATGAAACCCTCTTCCTCGGCCATGTCCAGCTTCGCCTTCAGGATCTCAAGGCTCGGGCCACCGATGAAGCTCATGTACTCGACCTCGAGGTTCCCGGCCTTGCTGTCGGAGAAGGCCAGCTCGCCATCGGCCTCGGCCATCCAGCCGATCGCCATGTTGTGCCAGGCACCCTGCCCCTGGGCGTAGAGACCGTCCGAGGTGGGGTACATCGCGCGGAAGTTGCTGACGTTGTTCTCAGCATCGAGACCGTAGGCGTCGGTGTAGTACTCGATCACGACGGGGTTCTCGGAGGCGATGCGCCAACCCTTGAAGGCCTGCATGAAGGAGGTGAAATCACCCACTGCGGCAGGATCGAAGATGGCGCTTTCCTCTTTCGCGCGATCGAAGTAGAGCGCGGCACCGAAGACCATATCAGCCAGGCTGAAGGTGCTGCCGTCGTGCCAGGTCACGTTGCCGGGGAAGTCTGCGGGATAGGTCATGACGACCTTGGCCTTGGAAGTCTGCGTCTCGGTGAACTTGTCGCTGGCGGTGATGAAGACCTGCTCTACGGGATCCCAGTCGACCCAGGCGTCATCCGGAACGACGTTCTCGGCGACGAACTCAAGGCTTACCCAGTCGAGGATCTGGCCAACGGGCAGACCTTCCTCGATGAAGACCTCAGCGCTCTCGAGGCGCATCGGCCGCATCAGCCCGGTGTAGGGATCGAACACGGTGGCCATATCGCCGATCGCGCGAATGGGCATCATGTCGTAGACCCAGTTCGAGCCGGAGACGGGATTCCAGGGCTGCGTCATCAGACTCGGCACGCCGATGTTGACGGAGCCACCGACCTGGCCCTCGATCCGCAGGGTCTGTCCCCAAAGCCACGCACCGTAGACCGACCCCGAGAGGTCTGCCGCCACGGCGATTTCCTTGCGCTGCGGGGCAATGCCCGTGTCATCCTTCAGCCAGATCCGGGCCGAGTCCTCCATCGAGAGCGTGAGGGCCTGCGCCATCATCTCGCGGCGCTCCTCCATCGTGGCGAAGTTGTTGTTCGCCAGATCGCGGGAGAGCTGATAGAACTCCTCGGTGGGGGTATAGTTGTCCCACAGAGGTACGCCGGTGTAACCGTCGGGGGTGTAGAAGAAGAGGAAGTCGGCGCCGGCGTCACGGCTGATCGCCGTGCTCACCCAACCACCGGTGTAGAAGCCGAAGCAACCCACCGACGGCTGCTCGCTCAGCCAGCAGGTTGAAGCCTCTGCCGACGTCTTGTAGTCGCGGGTGACGGTGAAGCCGATGTCCTCGAGCAGGTTGGAGACGTAGTCGCCGATCTCCAGACGCTCATCCTCGACACGGATCAGGGCGATGATATCGACAGGCTGGCCGTTGTACTGCCACGTGCCGTCGACCATCTCGGCGCCCAGAGCTTCCATCTCCTCGGTGATGACCTCAACAGCCCGGTCGGGGTTGTGGGCATAGGTCAGCTCGATGCCGGCGATGATATCCGCCAGCAGGGCGGTGTCATTGGCGGCGAAGTTGATCGCGGTGAACCGCGGAATCGCCATGCCGCCCGAGATCTCCTCAACGACGTAGTTGCGGTCCACGAGCCAGTTCATGGCCTCGCGGATCTTCGGGACCGAGAAGGGATTCAGCCGACCGTCATCGAACTCGGGGCCGGCGGTGTTGAAGGTGATCTCATTGTAGCTACCGTACGAGGTCGCATACTCAAGCTCGTCGGCCGCGTAGATCGCGTCTGCGACCGCGGGATCCGAGATGCTGTACGCGTAGAGGTCAAGATCGCCCGTCTGGAGCCGCCGTACTGCGGCGTCCGCTGAGGGCTCCTCAGACATGATGACCGTGTCGACCCATGCGCCTCTGCGCGTGATGGGCTCCGCTTCGGCCTCAACTTCAACCTCGACCGGAACCTCGACCTCCTTGATGACCTCGACCTCTTTCTCGACCTCGACCGGAACCTCGACCTCCTTGACGACCTCCACAGTTTGGATGATCGTTTCAGGCGTGGGCGTGGCGCAGGCGCTCAAGACGAGGCTCAGCACAACGAGTGCACCAAGCATGGCCATGAGTTTCTTAACCATGGATTTCTCCTCCTTCAAACGTAGTAAGGATTGGGTTCTCTGAAGCAAAAAACACTACGGACTTCCACTGTCGCTGTCATCATGTCACCTTCCGAACGCAACACCTCCTTCCGTAGCTTTGATCGAGTCGCGCCTCAACTTGAGACGTGTCGAGTCCCACCAAGAGAGTGCGGACCCTCACGATCGTCTCATTTTACGGACAATAGTCCGGTTGTCAAGGTCAGTTGTCACTTGGCGCCGTCCGTCCGTCCGCAGCTGATGCCATATCGGCCAGCCACGCGCGCTCCTCCGGCGACAGAGTCGCGCCGGAGAGCAACTCGGGGCGCCTGCGTAGCGTACGCTCAAGCGCAGCGCGCTGCCGCCAGCGCGCGATCGCCGCGTGATCCCCTGACCTCAGGACCTCGGGCACCGACCATCCCGTAAAGTCTGCCGGGCGCGTGTACTGGGGTCCCTCGAGGAGGCCCGATGCGTGCGAGTCATCCTGGGCGCTTTCAGCAGCGCCCAGAACACCCGGGATGAAACGCGCGACGGCATCGATGACGACCATCGCGGCCAGTTCGCCGCCGGTGAGCACGTAGTCGCCGATGGACAGTTCGTCGGTGACGAGGTGCTCGCGCACCCGCTCGTCGACGCCCTCGTAGTGCCCGCAGATCAGCGCGAGCCGCGGCCTTTCTGCCAGGTCTCGGGCGATGGCGTGGGTGAGGAGGCGTCCCTGGGGCGACAGCAGCACGATGGGCACGGCGTCGTCGTCGACCACGGCTCTGACCGCGCGGAAGATAGGCTCCGGCTTCATCACCATCCCTTGTCCGCCTCCATAGGGCAGGTCATCCGTCATCTGGTGACGGTCCAGGGCGTAGTCGCGGATCTGGTGCAGGAGCACCCTCAATCGCCCTTGCTCCTGGGCGCGTTTCATCATGCTCTCCTGGAGCGGACTGAGAAACATCGCCGGGAACAGCGTGAACACATCGATTCTCATCACTTACATACTAGCACACTTCTCCGTGGCAGGCGAGCAGGGTATCATATTTGATCTTCCGGGAAGCCGGCAGGCCTGGTGCGTCGCGCGGATGTAGGCGTCCGACGCCCGAAGAGCCTCGCGGAAGCTAGCTGACACGCGATAGCCCTGGCGTTGTGAGGGGCAGAGGTCGGAACAGCTTTCCGACCTACGTCTGCATGTGGGGCGGGGAGCTGTCCCGCCCGTGCCCGCTGTTGAGATTGCGGGGGGTGTTAGGCATCCGACCCACATACCGATGGGTCCTAGGCTGCGGCACGGGCCCAGACATCTGCCGCAAGCTCGCGTGCGTGAGCCCTGATCCTGTCCTCGTCAAGGGTCAGGAGCTTCCGGTCCTGCATCAGGACGCGCCCGGCACTGATCGTGGTCGTCAACATCGAGGCCTCGTAGCCGAAGATCATGTGCCAGGGCAGATTGCCGGCGGTCAGCGGTGTGATAGGGTCATAGGCGATCAGGATAATGTCGGCGACAGCACCGGGCGCCAGCACGCCCAGTTGCTGCTCGGGCCAGAAGTTGGCGGCAAGAGCAGCGTTGGCGGCATAGGCCAGCTTGAAGACCAGATCGGCGGGCATGGCGCGCGGGTCGCGTTGGACGAGCTTGTGGCCGAGATAGGCCGTCTTCATCTCCGCAAACATGTTGTTGGAGAAACCGTCGTTGCCCAGCGCCACTCGGACCCCGTGCTCGAGCATCGCCTCCACCTGAGCGAATCCGACGCCGTTATTCATGTTTGAGCGCGGTTGGTGGGTCACCCAGGTGCCGGTCTCTGCCAACACATCCATCTCGTCGGGGGTGACGTGTACGGCGTGCGCGACGATGGTCTGTGGGCCCAGGATGCCTGCCTTGTGCAGGCGGTGGATGACGCGCATGCCGGATTTCACCAGGCTGTCCTCGACGTCCTCAATACCCTCCGCGGCGTGGATGTGGAAGCCACACGGAAGATCGCCGCGGGCGGCGACCGCCTGGGCCAGGGTCTCATCGCTGAGCGTCAGCGAGGCGTGCAGTCCAAACGAGGCGGCAAGCTGCGGATGGGGCGTCTGCTGCAACCGGCGTAGGATGCGCACGTTCTCCGCGATGCCTGCCTGGGCGCGCTCCGGCCCGTCGCGGTCGGTCACTTCATAGGCTAGCGCCCCACGCACGCCTGCCTCACCGACGGCCTCGGCGATGACGTCGAGCGAGCCCTCAATCGCGTTGGGGCCGGCATGGTGATCGATCAGCGTCGTGGTGCCGTGGCGGATGGCGTCCGCCAGACAGACGAGCGCCGATGTCCGCACATCGTCCGGCGTGAGTTGCCGGTCCAGACGCCACCACAGGCGTTTCAGGACCTCGCCGAAGGCGGTCGCCGGCGGCCCGGGGTAGGCCCATCCACGCGCAAAGGCGCCGTAGAAGTGCGTGTGCCCACAGAGCGTTGCAGGCAGGGCCAGCTGCCCCTGGGCATCCAGTTGCGGCTCCTCGGGATACGCGGAGACCAGTTGCTGAGTCGGTCCGATCTCGGCAATGTGCCGGCCCGCTATCCGTATCGCGCCATCTTCAATGATCTCCGGCGCCGGTCCAAGGGTGGCCACACGGGCGTGTGTGATCAGCATCGTTCACCTCCGTGAAGGGTGCGCTATCCGTGAAACCTCGGGTCCTCGAGCAGGATACGTTGTAGCCCTTCGCGCAGCGTGACCTTGGGCTCATAGCTGAGGACCTTGCGTGCGAGCTTGAGATCGGCCTGGAGTCGTGAGACGCCACCGCTGCCGACGGGGCTGTAGATCGTGTTGCTGGAGGAGCGGGTGAGGCTCAGGATCTCATGCGCGAGCTCGTTGATGGGTACCTCAACACCGCTCCCCACGTTGAGCGTGATGTGCTGCGTGCTGTCGAGCGTCAGTGCCGCGATCAGGGCGTCCACGACATCGCTGACGTAAACGAAGTCGCGCGTCTGTTGTCCATCGCCGAAGATGACCAGCGAGCCGCCGCCTATCGCCTGGCTGATGAACCGTGGGATGACCGAGGAGTGCGATGGAAGGAGCGGTTGCCCCGGTCCGTAGGCGTTGAAGATGCGCAGGACAATGGCCGTCGTCCCCCACAGCGACCCAATCGTCTGCACATAGTGCTCGGCTGCCAGCTTGCTGACGGCATAGGGCGAGAGCGGGTTGGGGGTGGCCGACTCGGCGACGGGCTGTCTGGCCTGGTCGCCGTAGAGCGCGCCTGAGGACGTGAAAACGAGGCGCGGGATACCCACGTCACGCATGGCTTCAAGGAGGGCCACGGTGCCGCTGACGTTGGCTTCATTATATTCCCGGGGATAGAGGATCGATTCGGCGACAAGAACCCGCGCCGCGAGGTGATAGACGCAGTCGACGCCCTGCAGCAGGGACCACAGCTTGGGCCGATCCGTGATGCTGCCGCGGTGGAAAAGGACCTCCGGCTGCAGGCGATCCGGGTCCCCGGCGCTGAGGTCGTCCAGGACGAGCACTTCGTGTTGTTCGGCTGCGAGGGCATTGGCAAGTGCGCTGCCGATGAAGCCGGCCCCGCCGGTGATGAGTATTCTCACGCTTCCTCCAGGACCTGTGGGGTGCGATAGTTTGATGCCATCATTGTAGCAGATCCTAGGGTGACCGTAAACTGCGCATCCGGTGCGCGCGCACCGGATGCGTCGTATCTTGCTCGGGCGGCTTTTCGCGCTATGATCTGGTTGCCACCCAAAAGGAGGGACATGAGTCAACGTACATCTGTGAAGGACATGATAGCCCCGCCGGAGAAGGTCTATCTGGTGGGTGTCGAGTGGAAGGCCATCCCCCATGGGCGTTATGCTCCTACGGATTGGCCGGTGGCTGAATCCTTGGTCGAACTTGACCGGCTGGCGAGTACGGCGGGTCTCGAGGTCGTGGGGCACACCACGCAGAATCTGGAGCGTCCGAACCCGGCGACCTTTGTCGGCAGCGGCAAGGCCGAGGAGATCGCCGCCGAGGTCCGCGATCGTGAAGCGGATGTGGTAATCTTCGATGATGAGTTAGCCCCGCGGCATCAGCGTGAACTCGAAAGGATCTTCGGCAAAGGCGTCAAGGTCATGGATCGCACCGGGCTGATCCTCGATATTTTCGCCCAGCACGCCAGGACGCGTGAAGGCGCGCTCCAGGTCGAACTGGCCCAGTACGAGTATCGTCTGCCGCGGCTGACCCAACAATGGACCCAGGAAGCTCTGACCCGCCAGGCCGGCGGTCGCGCCGGCGGAAGCACGGGCGGTGTGGGGCTGCGCGGTCCGGGCGAGACCCAGTTGGAGATGGATCGCTTTGCCATTCGCCGTCGCATCGCCCAGATCAAACGTGAGTTGGACAACGTCCGCAGTGTGAGGTCGCGACAGCGCCAGCAGCGACGTCGTGAGGGGCTCCCGACGGTCGCGCTGGTGGGCTATACGAACGCGGGGAAGTCCACGCTGCTCAATGCGCTGACGGGGTCGACCATCTACGTGGCCGATCAGCTCTTCGCGACGCTGGATCCCACCACGCGCAGGGTGCTCCTGCCCGGAGGTGCGGTCGTGCTTTTCACCGATACGGTCGGATTCATTCAGAAGTTGCCGACCGACTTGGTCGCAGCCTTCCGGGCGACGCTGGAGGAGGTGCTGGAGGCCGATCTCTTGATCCACGTGATCGATGTGAGCCATCGTCAGGCGACGGACCAGACGCGGGCGGTCTTCGAGACCTTGAAGAGCATCGGAGCCGGTGAGGTGCCGATTATCAACGCGTTGAACAAGGTCGATCGCCTCCACGATCCGGAGGCCGCGTGCGCTGCGCTCACGGATCTCCGCGACAGCGTTGCCATCTCGGCAACGACGGGCTACGGGCTGGACGCGCTTCTGGCGGAGATTGAGGTGGCCCTTGAGTCGGAGATGCGGTGGGTGAGCGTCCTGGTGCCGTTTGATCGCGGCGACCTGGTCAGCCTGATCCACGAGCGTGGCCTGATTGAACAAGAGATGCACAGTGCTGAAGGGACGCATATCATAGCCCAGGTGCCGGACGCATTAGCACCACAGTTGGCGCCTTTCTCGGTGCCGCGTCGGAAGGCGTAGGTCCGGCACGATGGGACATTGGCGCAAACAACAGCATCAGGATCGCTATTTCCAGATGGCGAAGCAGGAGGGCTATCGCGCGCGATCGGCCTATAAGCTGCTTCAGATTCAGGAGCGTTTTCGCGTGGTCCGGCGCGGTGACGTCGTCGTAGACCTGGGCGCGGCTCCGGGTTCTTGGTCCCAGGTTGTCGTCGATCTGGTCGGCGAACGGGGGAAGATCATCGCTCTGGATCTGCAGCCCATCGAACCGATTCCCGGCGTCGTCACGATCGTGGGCGATATGACCGATCCTGCGGTGCAGGCGCAGGTCATCGAGGCGGCGGGAGGGCGAGCCAACGTTGTCCTGAGTGACGCGGCTCCGTCGACGACGGGGGTCAAGCTGCGGGACCACGTGCTCTCCATCGAGTTGGCGAGCGCCGCCTTTGAGGTCGCGCGCGAGCTCCTGGTGCCCAAGGGCAATATGGTGCTCAAGGTTTTCGAAGGCGAGGATCTCCCCGACTTGATCCGCGCCGTCAAGCTGGCCTTCCATCCGGTGAAGGTGCATACTCCCGCTGCCACGCGCAACGAGAGTTGGGAGTCCTTCATCGTCGCACGAGGATTCAAGGGCGGGCGCTAGATGGTCCCCGAGTCGCTGCGGCTGCGGAATTTCCTCTCGCACCGCGAGACAGACCTCGATCTGCGCGGCGTGCATCTGGCGAGCCTGGTGGGTGAGAACGGCGCCGGCAAGTCCGCATTGTTGGATGCGATCACCTGGGCCGTGTGGGGGCGCTCCCGGGCGCCCTACGGTCGCGATGATGACCTCGTCTATCACGGTGAGTCGAGCCTGGAGGTGGAGTTCGTCTTTCGCATGCCCTACCAGAGCGGCGCCGAGCAGCGATGCCGTATTCTCAGGCGTCGTGAGGCCCGTGGTCGACGCAGTGTGAGCTCGCTGCTTGACTTCGAGGTCGAACGTGATGGGGCGTGGCGAATCCTGACCTCTGACAGTATTCGCGAGACGCAGCAGTCGATTATCGACCATCTGGGCCTGGACTACGACACCTTTATCAACTCCGCTTATCTGCGGCAAGGCCACGCGGATGAATTCACCATTCAGTCTCCCGGCCAACGCAAGTCCGTCTTGAGCGCGGTTTTGGCCCTCGATCAGTGGTCGGTGTATCAGGAGCGGGCGAAGGTGAGGCTGTCCGCATCGCAGGGCGAGATGCGCGAGATCGATCGACGCTTGGCGGAGATCGAAGCCGACTTGGCACGCAGGCCTGAGTTTGAAGCCGCGCTGGCCGAAGCGGAGGTTGCGGCAGAGACGGCTGAGGCTGAACTCGCCGAGGTCCAGCAGGCGATGGACGAATTGACGCGGATGAGGGAGCAGGTCCTGGCTTACCAGCGACAACGCGAGGATCTGAGCCGCCGTTGCCGGGAGGCCCAGGCTGCACGCGATGAGCTCCACCGTGAGCTTGAGATGCACCGCACCCGGCTGGCGCAAGATCAAGCACGGCTGGCTCAGGCCGATGCGATTGAAGCGCGTTACGCTGTTTACCGGGATGCTGTAGCTGAGGAGCGCGAACTCGTCAGGAAGCTCGGCCATGCAGCGCGGCTGCAGGAGCAGCGCTCGAGCTGTGAGGCCCGCATCGCCGCGGCGCGTGAGGAGCTGACCGAGCAAGCGCGGGCTCTGGAGCAGGAGGAGGCACGGCTGGATCGTGCGATCGCGGATGCGGGTGCGGAGCTGAAGCGGGCTCTGGGTGAGCTGAGGTCTCAGGAGGCGCTGCTTACGGAGCGCTTCACCGATGATGGTTTCGCGGGGGCCCTGCGCGACGCGGAGATCGAGTTGGCGGAGACCGCTGCAGCTGCACAGGACTTGGAGTGCGCCAGGTCGGCGTTACAGGAGCTTAAGGTAGAGCAGAGCCGTCGCAGCGAGCGCAATCGCCAACTGCGGGATCTGATGAACGAGACGAAGGCACGCTTGGATACATTGGCCGGTGCCGAAGCGGATTGCCCTCTCTGTGGTCAGCCGCTTTCCCCTGAGCACCATGCGCGGTTGCTCGAGGAGATCGAGGCGCAGGGCAAGGTGATGGGGGACGAGTTTCGCACAAACCGCCAACGGCTGGGTGAGCTCGATGAGGAGCAGGCCGTGCTCGGCAAGACGATCCAGGTGCTGGAGGCGCGTGTGCAGGTGCGTGCGAGGCAGGAGCAGGCGCTTGCGCGTCTGCAGCAGCGCCGCGAACAGGATGAGGCGGCGCGTGAGCGCGCGCAGGCCCTGGCGAAGGAGATCGCTGCGCTCGACCGACGTCTTGCCGAGGAGGAGTTCGCGGGCGCTGAGCGTCAGGCGGTGGGTGCGATGGTGGAGCAGAGGGTGGCGCTGCAGGCACGGATGGCTCGCGGCGACTTCGCTACGGAGGCACGGGCCGAGTTGGCGGATATCGTGGCGCAGTTGGCCGAAATCGGCTACGACCCGGCGGCGCACGTCCAGGTGCAGGACCGCCTCGCGGCGCTAACGACCGCCGAGGCCGACTATCGTGAGCTGGAGAAGGCACGTCTTGGACTGGAGAACACGTCGCAGGCACTGGCCCGCCTCGAGGCTCAGGTCGAGGTCCAGGACGGTCGCATCACGGCGCTTACGGTAGATGAAGAGCGGACCGAGGCGAAGATTGCCGATCTGCAGCACAAGCTGGCGATGGCTGTAGATGTCGGGGAGCGCTTGAGTGCGGTGCGCCAGGAGGTCGCTGCCGCCCGACAGCGGGTGGGCGCGGCTAGGCAGAACCTGGCAGCGCTGGCGACGCTCGAACTGCGGGTCACGACGATGCGCGAGCAGCGTGCTACCGCGGCGGAACGGGTCGCCATCTACACCGAGTTGCGTGATGCCTTCAGCGTCAATGGGATTCCGGCGATGATCATCGAGCACACACTGCCCGAGCTGGAGCGTGATGCCAACCGCATCCTGCAACAGCTCTCCGGCGGACGGATGCATGTGCGTTTCGAGACACAACGGGAGACCAAGACGGGCACCTTGCGTGAGACGCTGGACATCATCATCAGCGATGAGAAGGGGACGCGTCCCTACGAGGGCTTCTCCGGAGGCGAGCAATTTCGTATCAACTTCGCCATCCGCGTCGCGTTGTCGCGCATGCTGGCGCAGCGCGCCGGCGTGCGACTGCGTTCGCTCTTTGTCGATGAGGGGTTTGGATCGCTCGATGCAGAGGGCCGCCAGCGGTTGGTCGAGGCCGTCAAAGCCGTGCAGGACGAGTTCGATATGATCCTCATCATCACGCACATTGACGAACTGCGTGAGGCCTTTCCCACTCAGATTCAGGTGACCAAGACCGCCGGCGGCTCGCAGGTTGAGCTACTCTAAAACGGGATACCCGTGGCCCCTTCCTAGTCGATCGTGTAGTTGTCGAAGTATCCCTGTACGAGGACGATCGGGGTGCCCTTGTCGCCGCTGCCCGAGGTGAGATCAGCCAGCGATCCGATGAGATCGGTCAGGTGACGCGGCGTGGTGCCCTGGGACGCCATCTTCCCCACCAGATCCTTATCCTTGTTGCGGATGTAGTCGGAGATGGCAGCCCTAAGCTCCTCGCCTTCGAGGTCCGGAAACTCATTGTCGGCGAGGTACTTGAGTTTGACCTCGTTGGGTTGCCCTTCTAGGCCGGCGGTGTAGCCCGGCGAGACAACGGGATCGGCGAGCTCCCAGATCTTGCCGACAGGATCCTTGTACGCCCCGTCGCCATAGATCATGACCTCGACGCCCCGACCGGTTTCCTCGAGGATCCGGCGTTGAATCGCCTCAACGACGACGTCGCAGTTCCGCGGGAAGAGTTTGACCGTCTCCTCGGAGGCCTTATTGCTGCCCAACAGGCCGTAGATCTCGTTGTAGCCGCTGTCGTCCACGGGTGCTGTAAGGAGGTCATCGAGGCCGAGGACGCATTCCGCCCCTGCCGCCTTCAGCAGGCGCTTCGTTCGAGCCCGCGTGTGAATGTCGCAACAGAGCACGTGCTTGGTGACATCAAGCACCGCGCGTGCGTCGTTGGCGAAGACAATCTCCACATCACAGCCGGCATTCCGGATCAGTTCCTTATAGTAGGCGACGTAGTCGACGCCCGTGTAGGGATGTACCGGGTAGCCGAAGCGCTCGCGATAGGTCGTCTCATTCAGGACGTCGGTCCACGGATTCACCCCGGCTTCATCCAACTGATCCAGGTCCACCAGGCTGTTGCCGACCTCGTCAGAAGGATAGCTGAGCAGTAACACGATCCTGTCGGCACCTTGTGCGATTCCTCTAAGGCACATCGCAAAGCGGTTACGGCTCAGAATCGGGAAGACGACGCCGAGTGCCCCTGCCCCGAACTTCGCTCTGACATCACTGGCGATGTGCTGCACCGTGGCGTAATTCCCCTGGGCGCGCGCGACGACCGCTTCGGTGACCGCAATCACGTCCCTGTCACGTAAGGCGAAGCCCTCACTGCTCGCGGCTGCCATCACGCTGTTGATGACGATCTCGACTATATCGTCGTCCCTACGGACGATGGGTGCGCGGATGCCTCTAACTATGGTGCCGATGTGTCTTTCCGTCATGAACACCTCCTTCTCGATGATAGTGCGTCCGATCGATCTCAACGATGCCTTCGGACGCCGGGTCGTGTATCTAGCCTGCTCTCCCGCGCGACATCAGCGCCACATTCTCGATGTGATAGGTTTGCGGGAAGAGATCAACGGGCTGGACCCAGTCGAGGGTATAGCCCTGGCGGGCCAATCTGCGGCAGTCGCGGGCCAGGGTCGCCGGGTCGCAGGACACGTAGACCAGCCGTGTGGGGCTCCGCGCGATCAGCGCGTCGATGACCTCGGGCTCGAGCCCGGTCCGTGGCGGGTCGACGACGACGGCGTCGAGCCGACCATCGATGTCTTCAACCATCTCCTCCACGGCCCCTTCCAGGAGGGTGACATTGTCGGCGTGGGCCAGATTGTGGCGCGCATCGGCGACGGCGGGCGGATTGATCTCGATGCCGGTGACGTGGCGAGCTTCCTCGGCGATGAAGGCGGTGAAAAGCCCAACGCCGCAATAGGCATCCAGCACGTGCTCTGAACCGTCGAGGTCCAGCGCCCCCAACACGATCGCGACGAGTTCTGCGGCTTGGGCCGAGTTGACCTGAAAGAAGCTGGTTGCGGAGACACGGAACTCGCGCTCGTGGACCCGCTCGATAAGATAGTCCAGCCCGATAAGGGGCGCGACGGCGTCATCGTGACGAATCTGTACGATGGAGAGCGGAAAGTCGACCTCGAGCGACGGGGATTCCTCCTCCTTGGCTTGGAGGAGCAACATCAGGTCGCCTGTGGCGGTCCCTGCGCGCATCTCGAGCCATTCGAGTTCCGGGTAGGTCATGTCGAGTGACTTGAGCAGGGTGCCGAGCAGGGGATGGATGATCAGGCAGTCGTCGATCGGATAGACGTCATGGCTGCGAGATGAGAGGAAGCCCAGGCGGCCCTCAGCGTTGACGCGAAAGAGGGCGTGGTTGCGGTACTCCCAGCCCAGGCTGTCGGGAATGGGCTCGAAAACGGGCGGCGCGGTGAACTTGCCGACGCGCTCCAGCTGATCGAGGGTGACCAGGCCCTTCATCCGTGGCTGTACACTTGTGTCGATGTGCTGCCACTGGCATCCACCGCACTTGTCCTGTCCAAAGAAAGGACAGGGGGGCTCCACCCTGATAGGCGAGGGTCGCAAGATCTCGACCAGTCGCGCACGCGCATAGCGGCCACGGTCTTCAATCAGCTCCGCCCGTATCTGCTCTCCGGGTATCGCGTAAGGGACAAAGATGGCGCGCCCTTCGTGACGCCCGATCGCCTCGCCGCCGTGTGCCATTGCATCCAATTCGAGCGTGATGGTCTCTGCCATAGCAACCTTTCGTAACTGTCCTCATCTCTTGACCGATCCTGTACCCCCATTATAGCCTAAGTGCGAGCGCCCTCGCCTACGAGTGCGAGCGCCCTCGTCCACGAGTGCGAGCGCTCGCAGTTGTCAAAAACGACGTCCGTGGTATACTGCCGCTGAAGTTGACCACTGGCCGACTCGTGAAATACGGTCGATCGGTTCCCTATAAGGAGTAGGAAGTCGTGATATCTAAAGAAGCAAAAGCAGAGATCATCAAGGAATATGCGTTGTCGCCGGATGATACGGGCTCGTCAGAGGTCCAGGTTGCGCTGCTGACGCATCGCATTGCGGATCTGACGGAGCACCTCAAAGTGCATAAGCACGATACGCACTCACGACGGGGCTTGCTGAAGCTCGTCGGACAGCGGCGACGGCATCTAGCCTACCTGCAGAAGAAGGACCCGCAGCGCTATCGGGACCTCATTCGACGCCTCGGGCTGCGCAGGTAGACCGGTATTCGGATTGGTCATTTGGGTGTTCAGTGACAAGCGAGTAGAGTGGGGTCGTTCCCCTCTACTCGCTTGTTGCTTTCTTGACCCGACCTGATCGGGTAACGTGCCACGGATCGTGGCTCATTGAGATTCGACTGAACGGGCTTGGTAGAGGGTGGGAATTGGGAAGTGGGGTGCACTGTGCAGTGTACAGCAGTTCCCAGTTTCTAGCCTTCTACTCGCCTCGGGTCTGTCGATTATGAGGAGGCAACTATGCTAGAAGAACGCGTGTTTGAGTTTGTACTGGGTGATCAGACGATCACGATGAAGACGGGCAAGATCGCCCGCCTCGCCGGCGGCGCCGTCATCGCGCAATCCGGTGATACGGTCCTCTTGGCGACGGCGACGATGGCTCGGTCGCCTCGTGAGGGCATTGACTTCTTCCCGTTGACGGTGGATTTCGAGGAGCGGCTCTACGCCGCCGGGCGTATTCCGGGCTCGTTCTTCCGCCGCGAGGGACGCCCCTCGGAGAAGGCAATCCTGACGAGCCGTTTGATCGATCGGGCCGTGCGTCCGCTCTTCCCTAAGGATATGCGCAACGATGTGCAGGTGGTCGTTCAGCCCCTGTCCCAGGGTGAGCTGGAGCACGCCGATACCCTTGGCTTGATCGCGGCGTCCACGGCGCTGACCATCTCCAACGCTCCGTTTGAGGGCCCTGTCGCCGCGGTGCGCATCGGTTATATCGATGACGAACTGGTGGTCAACCCGAACATCGCTCAGATGGAAGAGAGTGCCCTCGACCTGGTGGTCGCGGGTTCCGAGGATGCCATCCTGATGGTCGAAGCCGGGGCCAACATCATCTCCGAGGACCTGATGCTCGATGCGATGGAATTGGCACACCGCTCGATCCAGGATGCGATCAGGATGCAGCATGAGATGCAGCGCGAGGTCGGCAAGCCCAAGACGCTCGATTACCCGCGCTTTGAGACGCCTGAGGCGCTGACGGCTCGCGTGAACGATCTGATGATGGATCGGGTGCGCCATCTGGTCGAGACGACCGAGATGAAGGGTGAGCGTATCGATGCGTTGAGCACCCTTGAGGACGAACTCAAGGTGGCTTTGGCCGACGAGGCTGAGGCCAATGGCTGGTCATCACGTTTGATCCGCGATGCCTTCAACGATCTTCTCAAGGAAATCGTGCGCGAGCGCATCCTGGATCGGGGTATCCGGCCGGATGGTCGTGATCCGCGCACCCTGCGTGCGCTGGACGCGGAGGTCCGCCTCGTTCCTCGACCTCACGGATCGGGACTCTTCACACGTGGTGAGACCCAGGTGATGAGCTTAGCGACGCTAGGTATGCCCGGCGAGCGCCAGGAGCTGGATGACCTCTTTCCGGAGGACATCAAGCGCTACATCCATCACTACAACTTCCCGCCCTTCTCCACGGGCGAGACCTGGCCCCTCCGCGGCCCACGGCGCCGCGAGATCGGTCACGGTGCGCTGGCAGAGCGGGCGATCGAGCCGGTACTGCCGTCGAAGGAGGACTTCCCCTACACCGTGCGTGTGGTGAGTGAGGTGATGTCCTCCAACGGAAGCACCTCCATGGCCTCCACCTGTGCCAGCACGCTGGCGCTGATGGATGCGGGTGTGCCCATCACAGCTGCGGTCGGTGGTATTGCGATGGGTCTGGTTTCTGATGGACAGCGCTACCGCGTGCTCACCGATATCCAGGGCGTGGAGGATCACCTCGGCGATATGGATTTCAAGGTGACGGGGACGCGCGAAGGGATCACGGCGCTGCAGATGGATATCAAGATCAAGGGCGTGAGCCGGTCGATCCTCACCGAGGCCCTGGAACAGGCACGCGTCGCGCGCGAGGAGATCATCAACGTGATCGAGTCCGCGATTTCTGAACCGCGCACGTCGCTCTCGGACTATGCGCCGAAGATGCTGACCACGCACATCGATCCCGAGAAGATCGGTACGCTGATCGGCCCGGGTGGAAAGACGATCCGCGCGCTGCAGAGCGAGTACGAGGTCAAGATCGACGTGGAGGAAGATGGTACGGTCTTCATCGCCGCGGCTGCCGGTGACGGTGCGCAGCGTGCGTTGGCCTATGTTGATTCGATGATGCAGTCGCCGGAGCTGGGTAAGGTCTATACAGGTAAGGTGGTGCGGGTCGCCGATTTCGGCGCCTTCGCCGAGATCCTCCCCGGCGTTGATGGGTTGGTTCACATCTCACAGCTCTCCGACTCGCGGGTTGAGAAGGTCACCGATGTGGTGAATGTGGGCGATGAGATCCTGGTGATGGTCACGGGTATCGCGGACGGTAAGGTGCGCCTCTCGCGTCAGGCCGTCCTAGAGGGCTGGTCTCTTGAGGAGGCTCAAGCTCAGGACTCGCCGCCATCAGGTGGGCGACGGGGCGGCGGCGGTCGTTCGCGACGTCGCAATTAACCCCTGATAACCAACAACAGCGCATAAGGAGGAAGGATGAACAAGAAGCCTGACGTCAAGACGCTGGGTGAATCTGAGAACTACACGATTTGGGTCTCTCATGAAGCTGAGACGGATGAGATGATCTACCACATCGAGTTTGAGACGGTGACCATTCACCTCTTTGAGGACGAGTGGGAGGAGTTCGTCGGCGTGATTCTGCAGTCGGCGAGGTAGCTTGATAGCAAGCTGATCGCGCCCCCATGATGGACAGGGGCGCTCATGAAAGAGTATATGGGCACAGGACCGAGGTCCTGTGCCCTTTTCGTTATTTTCCTGACCCCTACTTCGACCCTTGATTTATGCTATAATGAGATCAGGGGACCTAGAAAGTCGCCATCGACCATCGTCAGTGATGGTCGGACTATCGATAGGTACGGTGATATGGGTCAGATCGCCCCGGGTTAGGGCGAGGGTGACGTGGGACAGACGAGGATGGGTAAATGGCTGATCCGCTAGAGAGGTTCACACCATCAGCACAAGAGGTGCTGCGCTTCGCCCAAATTGAGGCGAAACGGATGCATCATGCGACCATCGGCCCTGAGCATATTCTTCTGGGGTTGATGTTGGAAGGCGAGGGGATCGCCGGGCGTGTGCTGAGGGATATGGGGTTGCGACCGCAGCAGGCCTTGCAGACGGTGGCGCGACTGTCGAGCGCCAAGCCGTTGACCGATCCTGAGCCGGAGCTGCGTCATTCGACTGAAATGCTACTGCAGATGTCACTGGAGGAAGCCAAGCGACACAGCAGCGCGGTCGTGGACACTCAGCATCTGTTGCTGGCACTGTTGCGACAGCATGAGGGCGTGATCATCGCTGTGCTCACGCAGGCAGGGCTCTCGGCCGAGACGATCCGCAGACGGATCGAGCGGTTTATGCCGATGCGCCCCAAGACGGCAACGACGCCTCAACGACGCTCGGGGGGAGGGACGAGATCCGAACCCCGGTCCGGATCGTCCGACACACTCTTGGAGCAGGTTGCGGTCGACCTGACGGAGATGGCGGTCGAAAATCGCCTGGATCCGGTCATCGGCCGGCAGGAGGAGATCGAGCGCGTGATTCAGGTCCTCGCGCGCCGGACCAAGAACAACCCTGCCCTGATCGGTGAGCCCGGTGTGGGCAAGACAGCGATCGTGGAGGGGCTGGCTCAGCGTATCGTCTCCGGCGGCGTGCCCGGACCGATCTTGGGAAAGCGGCTGGTGCAGCTCGACGTGGGCAGCCTGGTCGCGGGTACGATGTACCGAGGGCAGTTCGAGGAGCGACTCAAGAAGGTCCTCGTCGAGTTGAAGGACAGCAATACGATTGTCTTTATTGATGAGGTCCACATGTTGGTGGGCGCCGGTTCCGCCGGCAGCTCGATCGACGCGGCGAATATCCTCAAGCCGGCGTTGGCCCGTGGCGAGTTACAGTGCATCGGGGCAACGACGCTCGATGAGTATCGTAAGCACATTGAGTCCGATGCTGCGTTGGAACGGCGATTCCAGCCCGTGATGGTGAATGAGCCCACACAAGAGCAGACCATTGAGATTCTGCGCGGGATCAAGCACGCTTACGAGCAGCATCATAACCTCTTGATCAGCGATGAGGCACTTCAGGCAGCGACGCAACTTTCCTCCCGGTACGTCCCGGAGCGTTTTTTGCCTGACAAGGCCATCGATGTCATGGATGAGGCCGCCTCGCGGGTGAAGATGTATAAGTCGCCCCTCTCGATTCAGCTGCGCGAGGTCTTTGAACAGCTTCAGGATCTGCGGCTCAGACAGGCGCAGTTCAAGGTTGCCGGTAAGCGACAGGAGCTTGCGGATCTCAAGACGGAGGAGGGAAGCCTCGAGAGCCGCATGGAGATGTTGCGGCAGATGCGGACCGAGGAGGACGAGGGGCTGACCGTCGGACCGGACGACATTGCGGAGATCATTGCGATGTGGACCGGGATTCCGATGACCCAGCTCGCCGAGGAGGAGTCCCGCCGTCTACTGGAGATGGAGAGCGACCTGCGGCACCACATTGTGGGGCAAGATGAGGCTATCGAGGCCATCGCAAAGGCGGTGCGGCGTGCGCGGGCGGGCCTGAAGGATCCGCGGCGTCCCATCGGTTCATTTATCTTCCTGGGGCCGACCGGTGTGGGCAAGACCGAGCTCTCCAAGGCGCTGGCCCGCTTCATGTTCGGCACCGAAGATGCGCTGATCCAGATCGACATGTCCGAGTTCATGGAACGCCACGCCGTTGCCAGGTTGGTGGGTGCCCCTCCCGGCTATGTCGGGTACGACGATGCCGGGCAGTTGACCGAGGCGATTCGCCGGCGTCCCTACTCAATTGTGGTCTTTGATGAGATAGAAAAGGCCCATCCCGACACCTTCAATATGCTGCTGCAGATGATGGAGGAGGGCGTGTTGACGGATGCCCGTGGGCATAAGGTGGATTTCCGTAACACGCTGCTGATCATGACCTCCAATATCGGTGCCGATGATATTCTGCGCCAGGGATCGTTGGGCTTTGCGCTGGAGTCCGTTGAGACCAATGAGGGGCAGAGCTACAAAGAGATGCGCCAGAAGCTGATGGGACGGCTGAGGAAGCTTTTCCGACCCGAGTTCCTAAATCGTGTCGACGCCGTGGTCGTTTTCCGGGCGCTCAACCACGATGATATCCGTGAGATCGTCGGGCTGGAGATCAGCAAGGTCAGGGATCGTCTCCTGGAGAACGGCTTTGATATCCGCCTCACCGACGAAGCGCAGGACTGGCTGGCGATTCACGGATACAGCAACGAGTATGGTGCTCGCCCCCTGCGCCGCCTGATTCAGCAGGAGGTCGAGACACCGATCTCGGATGCGTTATTGGCAGGCAAATACCGTCTGGGCGATGTCATCATCGTTGACGAGGGTGAGGATGGTATTGAGTTGAAGCCTGCCGAGGAGCCGGAGCTGGCGATCGAGCTCTAGGCTGCGATCATCCCGCTAACGCGCCAGGCGCGGGCCTTTCTAAGGCCCGCGCCTGGCCATTTCAGGCGTCGCTGTCTGCCGAACGTGGGTGGGCCTGAAGATAGACCTCCCTCGCCCGTCGCTGCGTGATGCTGGCGTAGATCTGCGTTGTGGCGATATTCTCGTGACCTAAGAGCTCCTGAACGACGCGGAGGTCGGCTCCCCCGTTGAGCATATGGGTGGCGAAGGTGTGGCGCAGCAGGTGCGGCGTGACGGTCTGATCGATGCCTGCTGCGATGCCCGCCTTGCGCACGATCGTGTCGATGGAGCGCACGGAGAGGCGCCCCCCGAAGCGGTTGAGGAAGACGGCGTTGGATGTTTCCTTATCGATGAGGGTCGGGCGGGCGCTCTCAATGTACACCCGCAGCGCAGCAGTCGCAGGGCGTCCAAGCAGAACTAGGCGCTCCTTATCGCCTTTGCCGATCACGCGCATCTCCCCGGCCCCCAGATCGACATCGCCAAGGTCGAGCCCGGAGAGTTCGCTCACGCGCGTTCCTGATGCGTAGAGCACCTCCAGGATCGCGCGGTCGCGCAGCCCCTGCGGCGTCGATGTATCCGGCGCCGACATCAGGCGCCGTGCCTCATCGACGGTGAGATAGCGTGGCAGGCGTGCAGGCACCTTGGGCGCGTGGATTTTGCGGAAGAGGTTCTGTTTCCAAGCGTGATGGTGGACGAGGAAGTCGCCGAAGGCGCGCAGCTCGAAGATCCGGCGAGCGATGCTGGCACGTACATAGCCGTCCTCATCCAGCTCTGCCATATAGGTGCGCACGATGTCGCGGTTGAGTTCCTCGAGCGTCGTGACGCCGCGCTTTGCGCAGGCGTCGAGGAACTGTGTTATGTCGGTCCCGTAGTTCTTGACGGTGTAGGGGGAAGCGTTATCCCGCTCGAGAGACTGGAGATAGCGGTCGAGCCACTCGTGCAGGGTGGGCATAGCGTCAGGGATGTGCCGTAACGTCGCCCATAGGCCTGCCCCGGCTGCTCGCCGTGCACGCCATCTAGCGGCTCTCCTGCTCTGCTTTCAGGCGATCGTAGATGCTGAGGATATTGGCTACGTGGAGTTGGTGGCTGGCGATACCGAGGGGCACGCGCTCAAGGCCGCACGTCTCCAGGGGAATGTCCCAGATCTCCTTGCGGTCGCGTCCCTTCTTGAGCACAGTCTCTGCCTGGTCGCGGACGCAGTTGAGGTAGCTAATGTATTCATCCATCACCGTCTTGATTTCGCCGCGAAGGATGACCTCCCCGTGCCCCTGGATGACGGTGTCCGGCTCCATTTCCTTGATCCGGTTCAGCGTTGCAATCTCCTGCTCCCAGTCACCGTCCGCGATAATGGGGATGGCCATCACGGCGTCGCCGGTGATGAGGACTTCATCTTCCTCGATCAAGACCCCGATATTGTCCGAGGTATGGCCCGGCAGGGGAAAAAGGCGGAACGTCTTGTCGCCTGCCTCAACAAAGAGGTCGCCCGAGGCGAACGTGAGCGTTGGGATGCGAAGCTTGACTTCGTCAAAAGCGGGATCACTCTCGCGCGCTTCAGCCAACGAAGCCTCGCCGACCTCAAGCAGACGCTGGCGGCAGAGTTCAGAGCTGATCACGTCCAGGTGTTCGGGGAAAGCGAAGAGACCGTAAACGTGGTCCATATGGTGGTGCGTGAGGATGAGCGAGTGGAAATCCATCCCGGAGCGCACCTCAAGAAATCGCGCAATCTGTTTGGCTTCATCTGGAAAGGGGAGACCATCGATGACAACCGTCCCGCGTTTGGTGAGGACGGCAACTGAGTTGACCATTGCGTAGCGGTCACTTGTGAAAAGGAAGATCTCTTCGGAAACACGTTCCCAGTACATGGACGCCTCGAGTATGTGGTGAAGTGCCGAACCTCATTCAGCTTTCTGAGAATAGCATAGGCAGGGGGCAAAGTCAAGCCTACTTTACATAATGTTGACGCTTCTCAGGTTACGACAACGACCTCATAGAAAGAACCGCGCTGGAAAACTCCAGCGCGGTTCTTTCTATAAGTCAGGCCCCGCCGTGCCGTGCACCGTTGGCTTTGACCCTGCTTGCGCAGGTGGGGACCGGCCGGGCGAATCTGCCTTGCCCGAAGGCTATCGCGTCCTCGCCCTAGACGTGAGGTCCCCGTATTTGTAAGGTGTTGGCTCAAAACCCCAGATCGGTTCCACGCACACGGCAGGATTGACGGTAATATACCACAAAGTCGCGCTCTGACAAGGTGCCGCGCAGCTAGAAGCAGGCCGTGCGACGTTCTCGCTGCGTTGCGTGGGGCTCACCCAGTTTCCCGGAAGATCGTGCCCAAGGCCCTGAAGCTAGAACGCTGCCAGCGCCTGGCGCATCACCCGCAGCCAGTTGCCGCCCATCACCGCTTCGATATCGGGCTCACTATAGCCGCGGGCTCTCAGCAGATCCGCGATCTTGTGAAGGTCGGCAACCGAAGTCAGCTCCGCGGGCGCCGAGGACTGACCAAAGCCCCCGTCGAGATCTGAGCCCAGACCGGCGCTCTGGGCGTGGCCCGCCACCTGGCAGACGTGATCAAGGGCCTCGACGAGGCGCGACAGGGGCAGCCGGGGCCGGCTGGGGCGCCACCCCTCCTCCAGCATACGGTTGAAGGCAACCCCACCGATGACGCCCTCGCGTTCCACGATGCGGCGTATCATGTCATCGGAAAGCTGCCGTGGGGAATCCACGAAGGAGCGTGGGTTGGCGTGTGTGGCGACAATCGGTCCGGGATAGCGGTCGACCACCGTGTAGGCTGCCTCCTCCCATAGGTGGCTGATATCGAGGAGAAGGTTGAGATCCGCCATCGCGTGGAGCAGGGCCTGGCCCTCATCGGTCAGTGGCCCCGGGTTGGCGTTGCCCCCGGCATAGCGCGTCCCGGCTGACCAGCTGAGCCCGACGCCCCGTACGCCTCGTTCGGCCCACCACATGAGCTCCTCAGGCGCCAAGATGGGATCGGCGCCCTCCATCACGATGAAGACGCCCACACCGGGGGCCTCGGACGTCCAGTTGTCCATGACCCGGTCAAGCACTCGCTCGTCGGTGATGATATCAACGTCTGCGCGCTCGTCGGCCATCCGCCGGTAATAGTCCAGCTGTTCGATGGCCTGGGTGTGGGCCTCATCAGGTGTTGTGTAGGTGGTCGTGGCTTTGGCGTGTGACCTCTTGCCGGGCTCGACGAAGATGCTGCCACCGATCAGGGCGATGCGCCCTTCAACCAGGGCAGGCCAACTGACCATGCAGGGGTCAGCCCGTGGATCTTCCGAGGGGTGCCGTCGCTCTTCCTCGCGGATCTCCGCGATCGGCAAGCTCAGATCGCGCCCGAGGACGACGGCGTTGTAAGCTACGTCAAGGTGGGCATCCACGATCGGGAAAGGGGTGGATCTATGGGTTGTCTCAGGCATCATCTCTCCTTACCTTGTCGATATGGGGATTGTGCACCTGGCTAAGGGATTTGACAACCGCAGCGCCGACACGGTATACTGCCCTTATGTCAAGCGCGCAGACCCGCGCGCGGTAGGAGATAGCGATGCAACGACAGAAGGTGCATGCCCTTGTGGCGGTGGAGGGACCGATGGTGGGTGAGCGCTATGCGCTCGTCAACCTCCTCTCGACGATGGGTCGGGCCTCGACCAATACGATCGTGCTCGAAAGCGCACAGATCTCGCGCCTTCATGCCCAGATCCGCCTGACACCCGGCGGGGTGATAATCGAGGATATGGGAAGCACCAATGGGACCTTCGTCAACGGACGACGTCTCGATGCTCCCCGCACCCTCGCCCCCGGTGACCTGATTCGCTTTGCCGAGTTTGCGACGCTCCAGTACGTCGTGCAGGGCGCACCGGATATTGATCGCTCCTCAACGGGGCCCGGCAAGCTCTCGGCACAGGTCCTAGAGAGCAGGCACGCCCCTGCCCCGGCGCCCTCATCGGCTCCCGCCGCACATGCGGCTGTCTATGAGCCCACACACGTACAACCAGCACCGGTGGGTCGTGCGCCTCAGGGTGCCCAAACCACCGTCTTGAAGCCCTCGCCTTCGCGTCAGGCTGCGTCGGATGACATTGCGCCGCGTCGCTCAACGTGGCTCTATGGCGCGATCATCATTCTGCTGGTGCTGATCTGCTTATGTGTCGCGCTGGCGGCTTTCCTCTGGTTTGCCCCGGTTACCTTCTGGGAGAGGGCCCTGGATCTCCTGGGTATACCCTTGCCCTCCGGTGTGTTCGTGCTGGTGCCGTTGGGCTAAGGTGCCACCAGCTTGAGCGCCAGATCCGCTGTGGACAGGGGCTTCACGTTCACCTGGGCATCGCTAAAGCGACCCTCCTCGTCGATGGCGAAATGGCTGCGGATGAGTCCCTCGTAGGTCTTGCCGTACATCTGCTTCTCGCCCCAAGCGCCGTAAGCCTCAGCGACCTCATGATTCGGATCTGAGAGCAGCGTGAAGGGAAGCCCGTACTTCTCGCGGAAGTTGACCAAGGCCTTGGGTGCGTCCGGACTGATGCCGATGACCACTGCATCCTCTGCCTCGATCTGCGGGTAGGCATCGCGCAGCGCGCACGCCTGCTTGGTGCAACCGGGAGTATCCGCCTTAGGATAGAAGTAGAGGACCACTTTGTGTCCTCGGAAGTCGGAGAGCCGTACCGGTTCCTCCTTGTCGGACAGCAGTTCAAACTCCGGTGCCTGTTCGCCAATCTGTGCCATTGTCTCACCTCCCTACTAGGTCTACGCTGCCTATATTATACTATAAGGATCATAATAATCAACGCGTCTTCGTGCGCCGCACGCTTCCGGTCGCACTGCCCTATGCTATAATGACGCCGGACATCGATCCTGTTCATGGCGAAGCTTCACCCGGGGTGAGGAGGTGCTATGCGCGTCACCAAGATCTTGAGAGCTGTAGCGGAGTTCCTGTCGCAGCGCAAAGGGCTTCCCGTGTTGATTGGCGTGGGGCTCATTGCCCTCAACCTTGTGGTGCGTTTTCTGCCCGGTTGGTCGGTCACGCGCTGGTTTGCGAGCACCGATGTGCTCCTGCACCTTGGCCTGATCCTTGGGCTGCTCGGCATGTTGCTGGGCGACGCCCTGTAGGCGCCGCCGGCGGTGAGATCGCTTGACAATGTTACAGTTTCGTTACAGCCCCGCCCGCGCATGCATCACCTCTTGCGGTCGCCGACGTGGTCTTCTATAATGGAGGCATCGTCGCGTCGTCATCGAAGGAGTCGAACGCTATGAAGATGCTTGTGCGAATGAGTCTATGCTTGGCTATTTTGGGATTTGCGTTGGGATCGGCGCAGGGCGTGGCGGCACGCGCTGCTGTGGGGGCCGGTGGGTGGGAGATCCTGGGCGAGCACACGGTCAAAGTTGGCGAGACTCTCTACTGTATTGGCCGTGCCTACGGGGTTGATCCGGCGGCGATTGCCACCCAGAATGACATCATCACGACCCATCTTATCCGACCGGGGCAGATTCTGAGCATCCCTGACGTCCCCAAGACGCTTCCACCGGGCCCCACGTGCACGCCGCAATTCGGCGACGTGGTGGACCCCGACCCCGACCCTGACCCTGATCCGGGCCCGACTCCGGATCCGGTCTGCGGCGGATGCGATTGCCGCTTGACCCACGTGATACGGTGGGGCGATACGCTGAGCTGGATCTCGATCCACTACGGAGCGGATATGTGGTCCATCGCCAAGTGTAACTGCATCCGCGACCTGAACTTCATCCGCGCCGGCGACGCCCTCTGTATTCCTTAGGGACGCCCAGTTCCTCGATTATACACGTTCGAGCGGGTCGAAGAGCTTGGCGTACTCCTGGAGTGCATAGCGGTCGGTCATCCCGGCGATGTAGTCGCACACCACACGATGGAGCGATCGTGACTCCAGTTTGGCCTGTTCCTCGTAGGGAAGCTGACGCGGTTCGGCGACGTAGGCCTCGAACAGCGCGCGGATGATGCGTTCTGCCTTGATCTGCATCCGCATCACCCGCGGGTGCCGATAGAGACGCTCCAGCAGGAAGCGTTTGAGCTCAGCCAGACGTTCGCCCATCTCGGATGAGAGGGCGACCACGTTGTCGGGAAGGGCGCGCACGTCGTCAGCAGAGGCGGGGGTCGCTGCTTCCAGCCGTTGAGCCGTCTCGGCGATGGCGTCATCGATCAGCAATCCCAACAGCCGGCGAACGATGCGATGGCGCCACATCTTGTCATAGTCGGTTCCATCCCAACCGACGCTCTCCTTCACCTGTTCCCAAAGCTTGAGTCCTGTTAGGTCCTGGGGGCGGATCAGGCCCGAGTAGAGGCCGTCGTCGAGATCGTGGGCGCTGTACGCGAGCTCGTCGGCCGGGTTGGCGAGTTGCGCCTCCAGTGTGCCCCGCAAGTGCGGCGCGAAGCGGGTGGCATCGGCAACGTCGTACGAGGTCTCGTGCTTGACGATCCCCTCCAGGACCTCCCACGAGAGATTGAGCCCCTCAAAGTCGGGATAGCGATGCTCCAACTTCTCCACGATACGCAGAGATTGCTTGTTGTGGTCAAATCCGCCGTGGTCGGCCATGAGCTGGTTGAGCATGTACTCCCCGGCGTGGCCAAAGGTCGGGTGACCGAGATCGTGAGCCAGGCAGATAGCCTCGACAAGGACCTCGTTGGCGCCGAGGGCCGTGGCCAGGGATCGACCGATCTGGGCGACTTCGAGGGTGTGGGTCAGGCGTGTACGGTAGTAGTCACCCTCCGCGTAGACGAAAACCTGAGTCTTGTACTCGAGGCGCCTAAAGGCATTGGTGTGCAGAATCCGGTCGCGGTCGCGCTGGAAGCGCGTGCGATAGCTAGCCTCCTCCTCCGGAAAGGCTCGTCCTTGGGACTCGCGGCTATGGAAACCATAGGGCGCCAGCGTCGCTGCCTCACAGCGTTCCAGGTCCTCACGGGTAAAGAGCATGGCGATACACTCCCTTCATCTGCTGATCTGAACTGCGATCAGGCTGATCACGAGGGCGATGATGAGGATGACGGTGACGAAGATGGCAAGCTTGCGCTCGAGCCCGGTCGGTTTGACGAGCCGTCCGGAGATCCACAGAAAGACGCCACCTGCCAAGCCAAAGCCCGAGAGCACGCCGATGGTATAGACAATCGCGGTTGTCATAAGGCGGGGAAGGTCGATGGTGATGATCAGACGACCGAAGAGCGCGATGGCATAACGGCTGCCCAAGAAAGCATAGCCCATCGCGATGATGATGGCCGAGATCACCATCAACAGCCCCAACGTGCGCCGGGTACCGCGCTCGATGAACCAGGTGATCGCACCCAGCCCGAGCAGGGCTAGAGCAAAGGTGAAGATCAGAATGGAGAGGAACTCGAGCATCATAAGGGCCTCCGTATCGAGCGTCAGTCCTAGACACCATCATAGCGGAGAAGTCGGAAGCGTCAAAACTCGCGATAATGTCCACTCCAGGTATAATGTCTTCCTATGGAAAATGAACGTCTACAGAAAATACTGGCTCAGGCAGGCTATGGCTCACGGCGTGGCTGTGAGGAGATCATCGAGGCAGGGCGGGTGCGCGTCGATGGCCGTACCGCGACGCTCGGGGATCAAGCTGATCCCGAGACCCAGCGCATTACCGTCGACGGGGTGCCGATCCCCCGCCCCGAGCCGCGGGTCTATGTGATGTTGAACAAGCCTCGGGGCGTGATCACCTCAACACAGGATCCTCACGGACGCAAGACGGTGATTGACTTGGTTGCCCTACCCAGACCAAAGCGGGGTGATCCACCGCGTCTCTACCCGGTCGGGCGCCTCGACTATGACAGCGAGGGGCTTCTGCTGTTGACCAACGATGGGTCGCTGACCCAACGGCTGACGCACCCTCGCTACGAGCACCCGCGCACCTACCGGGTCCTCGTGGAAGGCGAGCCCGATGCCGACACGATTGACCGCTGGAAGCGCGGCATCACACTCGATGATCGATCGACACGGTTCGATAGCGTCGACATCGTGGATCAGCGGCGGGGCGAGACATGGCTAGAGGTCACCGTCCACGAGGGGCGCAAGCACCTGGTTCGCCGCATGGTCGCGGCCCTTGGCCATCCGTCCAAGCGCCTGATCCGGGTCTCAATGGGGACACTGAAGTTAGGCACACTGGCGTCGGGAAAGTGGCGTTATCTTAGTCGCCCAGAGGTGCAGCTGCTGCAGCGAGAAGTGGGCGCTGATCGGAAAGACGCGAAGACCGGAAAACGGGCCAAGAGCTCGGGTCGCGGTGGGCGCGGCGGGAGGCCGGCTTCCGGTCGCCCACATTCGGGCAAAGCCGGCAGCAACCGCTCCTCGTCGCGGGGTGGACGCTCCCAAGGCAAAGCCCAGGGACGCGGTGGGCGTCGCGATCGGCGATGAAGCCCTCGACGATCGCGATTGACGGCCCGGCAGCTTCGGGGAAAAGCACGATCGGCTTTCATCTGGCGGAGCAGCTGAACTATCTGTTTCTCGACACAGGTGTCCTCTACCGAGCTGCAACGTGGGCCGTTCAGGCGCACGGGCTGGATGTCGAGGATGAAGTGTCGGTCACACAATGCGCCCAAGAGGTGGATATCCAGGTGCTCCCCATCAACGTGGACGATGGGCGTCAGTATACGGTGCGCGTGGATGGACAGGACGTGACGTGGGAGATCCGCTCATCGCGAGTAGAGGGTGCGGTCTCGATCGTGTCCGCCTACGCCGGAGTCCGTGATGCGCTGACCCGGCGGATGCGCGAGATTGCCGGACGTGGTCGCGTGGTTATGGTAGGGCGCGACATCGGGACGGTCGTGATTCCCGATGCCGATCTCAAGCTCTATGTGGTGGCGTCCGCTGAGGCGCGGGCAGAGAGGCGTTATCAGGAGATCCGGACGAAGTGCCGGCAGTCCGGCTGTGATGACACAGTGACCTATGAGAAGGTGCTCGCGGGCATCCGCGAGCGCGACCGCATTGACAGTCAGCGTGAGACGGCGCCGTTGCGGCCTGCATCCGATGCTATTCTGTTCGATACAACGGAGCTCTCGATTGAGGCGATGTTTGATGAAGTCGTGAGACTGGTCAACGCGTGCGACACACAAGGAGACGAGACGTGACAGAATCGGTGTTCGATGTCGTGGTGATCGGGGGCGGGCCCGGAGGTTACGTGGCAGCGATCCGTGCGAAACAGCTTGGGCTGCGCGTGGCCCTGGTTGAGCGCGAGAGCCTCGGTGGGATCTGCTTGAACTGGGGATGTATCCCGACTAAGGCGCTGTTACGCAACGCGGAGGTGGCACGCCTCATCACGGGCGGTGGGAAGGAGTATGGCTTCAGGGCAGAGAATGTGACGCTCGACTACGACGCGGCAGTGGAGCGTAGCCGCAAAGTCTCCGATCGTCTGGTGAAGGGTGTGGGTGCCCTCATGAAGGGCAACGACATCACCGTGTTCGAGGGAGTAGGTCGGCTGGCGTCACCGAAAGAGGTTGAGGTCGGATTGTCCGACGGGGGGACTCAGACGCTTGAGGCCGGCGCGGTGATCCTGGCGACCGGGGCGCGTGCGCGGTCGATTCCGGGTGTTGAGGTGGATGGCGAGCGCGTGCTCACCTATCGTCACGCGCTGGCTCGCCGCGAACTGCCGGCATCGGCCATTGTGATCGGTGCAGGGCCCATCGGCCTTGAGTTTGCCACGATTTGGCGTGCGTACGGCGCTGAGGTCCGAGTCGTGGAGATGATGGACCAGATCCTCCCCGCTGAGGATGCTGACGCAGCCGGTGAGTTGGGGCGGTACCTGCGCCGTCAGAAGATCAAGGTGCAGACCTCCACACGCGTCGAGGGCATCTCTCTGACCGACAGCGGTGTCCGTGTGGATGTTGCCGGGCCCAAGGGGGAAGAGACGTTGGAGGCGGAGGTGACGCTGGTCGCCATCGGCGTGCAGCCCAATAGCGAGGATCTCGGGCTCGAGGCTGTGGGCGTGGAGACAGAGCGCGGGTGGGTCAAGGCCGATGACTATATGCGGACCAGCGTTTCCAACATTTATGCAATTGGTGACCTGAACGGACAGATGCCGCTTGCGCATGTCGCGATGGCCCAGGGCATTCTGGCTGCGGAGATGATCGCTGGACACGATCCTGCGCCCTTTGATCTGCGTTTCGTCCCGCGGGGCACGTACACGTCGCCTCAGGTGGCCTCGTTTGGTATGAATGAGGCAGAGGCGCGGGAGAAGCTCTCCGAGGTCGCTGTGGGTAGCTTCCCCTTCCTACCTAACGGCAAAGCGCTGGCCTTGGGCGAGAACGTCGGCTTCGTCAAGGTGATCTCGGATGCCGCAACGCACGAGATTGTCGGCGGCGTCATCGTCGGTCCTGAGGCGACGGAGATCCTGCCGGAGTTAGTGCTCGCGGCCAAGGCAGAGCTAACTGCCGATGAGGTCGCCCGCACGGTGCACGCGCACCCTACACTCAATGAGGCCGTCATGGAGGCGGCTCACGCCGTCTTCGGCGCAGCTATCCATAACGTTGGCTAGGCGTCAGATCGCCACGCTCCGCTATGCACGTCCGGACCCGCCGGCCTGGGGGCTCTACCTGGCGTTAGATGGTGCGCCATCACAGGTCCCCGGGCCGGGGGAGTACGTGCTGGCCGACTTTGGTGATCCGATGCGCGAAGCGCTCTTCCCCTGTGCCATCGATGAAGAGGGATTCGCGACGGTGGTGGCGCCGGGGCACCCTGCGACTCGTCTGCTGCCCGGTGCCAAAGTCGATGTCCTGGGCCCGCTAGGGCGGGGATTTCGGCTTGCACCTGCAGGACACCCGCTTGCTCGCCTGCTGCTGATTGCCAAGGTGGAGGCGCTGTCCCTGCTCGCACCGCTCTACGAAGCCGCCGCTTCAGTGGTGCTGGTGGTGGAGGCCACCACCAGGGCCCAGCTTCCTTCGCCCGCCAGGTTCCCCCCTGCGTTGGAGCTGGTCCATGTGACCCTAGATGGGTCAACCGGCTATCTCGGTCCTTTGGTCGGGTCGGTTGAAGACTCGACCGTCGCCCCGGCTGGCCTGGAGCGCGTCGATACGCGGTTGTGCGAACTGATCGCCTGGGCTGAGTGTATCTGCGTGGCGCACGACCCGGAGACTTATCCTGCGTTGGCGACGATCGTGAAACGGGTGCGGTTACAGCCCTTCCCCGATTTTGCTCAGGCGCTGGTCCGCGTGCCCATGCCCTGCGGCGTGGGGGCGTGTGATGTGTGCCGAGTGGCTACGTCTCACGGCGAAGTCCGGACGTGCGTCGATGGGCCGGTTCTCGACCTGTTGGACTTTCTGCCCCTGTGAGTCCAACGCCGATGATCGAACTCGCTCCACGCCATAAGTATGGACTCGCGATCCCGGGTCCGGTGATGCCCGCCGCCGGGACGTTTGGCTACGGTGATGCCTATGTCGATTGGGTGGATCCATCGCTTTTAGGGGCGATTGTCACGAATCCTGTGAGCATGCGTCCTCGACGGGCGGCCCATGGGCAGCGGATCGCCGTCCGGGGTGATACGTTGGTTGTGCATACCGGGTGGCCCAATCCGGGTCTGAGGCGGCTTCTTCGCGAGGTTCGCGAGACGTGGGAGCGACTTTCTGTGCCTGTCATCGTTCATCTCCTCGCCGGCTCCGCTGC
The DNA here is from genome assembly GCA_964650935.1 of uncultured Anaerolineales bacterium. Lineage (GTDB taxonomy): Bacteria > Chloroflexota > Anaerolineae > B4-G1 > SLSP01 > PWVB01. The sequence continues at coordinate 7,667 of CAZYYC010000004.1, read as the reverse complement.
CGAGACCGCTCAAGCTGCCGCGTTGTTGTCAGCCGTGACAGGGGTGGGAGGCGTCGAGCTGGGATTTGTGGCCAGTGTCTCTCGCCGTCAGGCGGTTGAGATGGTCGCAGCGGCGGCGACGGAGGGCGACCTGCCCGTCATCGCGCAGATTCCTTTCGATCGTGTGGACGACCTGGCACCGTTTCTCGCTCGGCAGGGTGCGGATGCACTGACGTTGACGGCGCCGCCACGGGCGGTCGTGCCGATCGCGATGGAGGGCCCATCCGCCGCTGAGGCGTGGAGCCTCGAGACAGAAGGGATGAGCGATGAGGTTGGTGTTGCGCGCTATCTGCGTGGACGGCTCTACGGGCGGGCACTCTTCCCACTGTTGCTCAATATCCTCTCCCGTTGGGCTCAGAAGCTGCCGGTGCCGGTGATCGCGTGTGGTGGCATCGCCTCTGCTGAGGATGCTATGGCGTGTCTGACGTTGGGCGCTGCTGCGGTGCAGATTGATGCGCTGATCTGGCACGAGCCCTCGCTGCTCAATGCCGTTGCGCGAGCACTGGAGAGGCCTGCGCAGGAGGAGGTTCGATGAAGTGGGTCCATGGATGGCGTGTGCTGATCAGCGTGTTGGTCCTTGCTTCGCTTGCCGGTAACGTTTTCCTCATCCACAGTCTGATAGGGGCAGAGAAAACGCTGAATCAAGCGCGCGATACTGCGCGTGATGCCCTCCTCTCACTGGAAAGCGAGCCGATGGTCATCTCGGTCGCGATCGATGAGGAGATCCCGATCCGCACGACGGTCTCCTTCAGTGATACGCTTACGGTTCCGTTCGAGTTAGACTACACGCTGTCGACGGTGGTCAATACCTACATCAACATCCCGATCTTGGGGCGGCAGTCGGTCGCCGTCCCCGTCAACGCCGTGATTCCGATTAGTGAGACGTTCGAGATCCCCATCTCCGTCAGCGTACCGGTTTCGATGACCTATCCCCTTGAGCTTGATATCCCCGTTGCTGTTGAGATCCCCGCTGAGATGATCACCGGTTGGGTCACCTATCTCGATGCACTGGACCTGGGCCTGCCGCGTGCTGTGCGTTGAGGCCATAGGTGCAACTCATCGTTTCCTGAAGTGACACTTCCCACTACGGCCCACCTAGCCGGCAGACTATAATGCCAGTGCCGCAAAGCAGTCAGTTCGCGGCTGCCATGGCGCGGAAGCCTACGTTGAGGATGATGAACCTTGTCAGTTGAAGCCGATCGGCATCAGAAGCGGTCCATCCGCGATCTCTTTACGCGCATCGCTGCGCACTATGATCGCGTGAACCGCCTGATCTCTCTAGGGCAGGATCAGCGCTGGCGGCGGGCTGCGTTGGAGATGGCTCAGCTTCCGCCAGGCGGGATCTGTCTCGACGTCGCGACAGGTACCGGCGATATGGCGTTGATGGCCCTGGACGACGATGCACGACCGCGCGTCGTGGGTGCGGATCTGACGCCGGCGATGCTCCGTCAGGCACAGGCGAAGTCCGCAGGGCTTAGCCTTCCCTGGGTGGTCAGTGACGGATTAGCGTTGGCCTTCGCCGACGGGACGTTCGATGCGGTTACCTCGGCCTTCATGATGCGGAATGTGCCGGATGTCGATGTGGCTTTTTCTGAGCAGGTGCGCGTGACCCGCTCAGGGGGACGCGTGGTCTGCCTGGAGATCACGTGGCCGCGGCGATTTCCGATGCGTTGGTTGTTCGGGCTCTACTTCTATGGGATGCCGCCGCTCCTGGGGGGGCTGACCGCTCGAGCTTGGGGGCCCTATCGATATCTCCCTCACTCAGTACGTAGGTTCGTCGAACCCGCCATCGTGGCTGAGAAGATGGTGCGGGCCGGACTGCAAGAGGTGACGTGGCGAACGATGATGGCCGGCACCGTGGCGATCCATGTCGGTGTCAAGCCGTAGGATAGTGCGTTGATGATGGGTGTAGGGCTCCTAGAGGAGCTGCGATGAGGAAGGCCGTCAGAGGGCTGCAAAGGTAGGGGGTGTGCGTGAGTCAGAATGGGGATCCGCGTCTGGAGACATTGAGGGAGCAGAAGAACCTCGCTCGGTTGGGTGGGGGGCAGGAGCGCATCGATCGGCAGCACGGGAAGGGGAAGATGACGGCGCGGGAGCGGATTACCGAGCTGCTGGACGGCGGTTCCTTTCACGAGCTGCAGCCGTTTAGCGTGGCGCACCCGGAGGATGAGGGGGCGATCCCGGGCGACGGGGTGGTGACAGGATACGGGACGATCGACGGGCGGGCGGTGTGTGTGTATGCGCAGGACTTCACGGTGTATGGGGGGTCGGTGTCGCTGGCGCACGCGCGGAAGATTGTGCAGGTGCAGGCGATGGCGCTGCACAATGGGTGGCCGATCATCGGGCTGTTGGATTCGGGTGGGGCGCGGATCCAGGAGGGGGTGGCGGCGCTGCAGGGGTATGGGGAGGTGTTCCGGCAGAATGCGCTGGCGTCGGGGGTGGTGCCGCAGATCTCGGTGATTTTGGGGCCGTGCGCGGGGGGGGCGGCGTACAGTCCGGCGCTGACGGATTTCGTGGTGATGACGGATAAGAGCTCGATGATGTTCATCACGGGGCCGGAGGTGGTGAAGTCGGTGACGGGGGAGGAGATCGACCATGAGGGGCTGGGGGGGGCGCGGGTGCATACCGGCGTGAGCGGTGTGGCGCACTTCATGGGGCGGGATGAGGGTGAGGCGCTGGGGTTGGTGCGGCGGTTGTTGGGGTATTTGCCGGCGAACAATGCGGAGGCGGCGCCGGTGACGGCGGCGGACGATGATCCGCAGCGGACGGAGGCAGCGCTGAACGCGATGGTGCCGGAGGCGCCGAACGTGCCGTACGATATGGCCGAGGTGATCGGGTTGGTGGTGGACCGGGGGAGCTGGTTGGAGGTGCAGGAGGGGTGGGCGCAGAATGCGATTGTGGGGCTGGCGCGGTTGGACGGGCAGGCGGTGGGGGTGGTGGCGCAGCAGCCGCTGGTGCTGGCGGGGGCGATTGATATCGATGCGTCGGACAAGATTGCGCGGTTTGTGCGGTTCTGCGATGCGTTCAATCTGCCTGTTATCACGTTTGCGGATTCGCCGGGGTTTTTGCCGGGGGTGGCGCAGGAGCACGGGGGGATTATCCGCCACGGGGCGAAGATTATCTACGCTTACGTAGAGGCGACGGTGCCGAAGATCTCGGTGGTGACGCGGAAGGGGTATGGTGGGGCGTACATTGTGATGGGGTCGAAGAGCCTGGGGGCGGATGTGCATGTGGCGTGGCCGTCGGCGGAGATCGCGGTGATGGGGCCGGAGGGGGCGGTGGCGGTGCTGCACCGGCGGGAGCTGGCGGCGGCGGAGGATGCGGAGGGGCTGCGGGCGGAGTTGGCGGCGGACTATCGGGCGAGGTATGCGGATCCGTATTATGCGGCGCGGCGGGGGATTGTGGATGATGTGATTGAGCCGGCGCAGACGCGGCCGGTGTTGATCGGGGCGCTGCGGGTGCTGCGGGAGCAGATGCGGGCGGTGCCGCCGAAGAAGCATGGGGTGATGCCGGTCTAGGGGCCGGTGGGGATGGACAGGACGGGATGATGGCGGATTTGTTGGGAGATGCGCTGCGGCTCACGTTGTGGGGGATGGGGATGACGTTTGTGAGCCTGGGTGC
>CAZYYC010000004.1:0-3907 GCA_964650935.1 uncultured Anaerolineales bacterium | reverse complement strand
ATGCGCTGCGGCTCACGTTGTGGGGGATGGGGATGACGTTTGTGAGCCTGGGTGCGCTGGTGGGGGGGATGTTTTTGTTGACGTGGGTGACGCGTTCGCAGACGGACGGGCGCCGGCAGACGCGCCGGCGGACCGGCGATGGCGAGCGTCCGCAGACGGACGGGGGCGAAGGGGGCTTGGAGGGTGATGCGCCTGTCGTGGACGGCGGGGGAAGGGTTGATCTAGCCGTGCAGCCTGAGTTGGTGACGGGGGACGATGCGGAGGGGCGGCGACGCGCGGCGGCGGCGGCGGTGGCGGTGGCGTGGGCGCTGCAGGCGCGTGGACGGGGGCGCGCTGTCCTGCCGCCTGCCGGCGGGGGCGTCCGCGGGGAGCGGGGATGGGATGTGTATGCGCGCGGGCTGCGGTTGGCGGGCCGGGCGCGGTATGAGGCGTTGCGGGGGCGGCGGGGAGGGTGATCTTCCGGGAAGCTCGGAGGGGGCTGGGTGATGGGGGCGGTGGGGTGTGAGGCGGGGGTTGGGTGTTGGTGGGAGGCTCGGTGAGCTTCCCGGAAGAGAGGGGACGGGGGCCTGCGGCGTCCGTGTGTCGGCTGGGTTTTCCGGGGGGCTCGGCGAGCTTCCCGGAAGAGAGGGGACGGGGGGTGTTCGGTGAGCTTCCCGGAAGGGGGATGGTATGCCGGTCTATTGCGTGAGGATTGAGGGACGGGAGTACAGGGTGGAGGTGGCGGATCCTGACGAGCGTCCGGTGCGGGCGCTGGTGGATGGAGATGTGGTTGAGGTTGAGGTGGTGGATGGGCGGTTGGAGGCTGCGGACGAGAGGGCGGCTGTTGCGGCACCGGTGGCTGCCGGTCCCCAAGCCACGCGTCCTGTGGGGGTGGCGGAGCGGCGGGGCGACAGCGACGAGGCCCTGACGGTGGCGGCGCCCCTGCCCGGAACGATCGTGAGTATCGGCGTGGCCGAGGGGGAGCGGGTGGAGCATGGGCAGGAGCTGTGTGTGCTTGAGGCGATGAAGATGAATAATCCGATTCGGGCGACACGTTCGGGTCTGGTCAAGGAGGTTCTGATCAGTGTGGGGCAGCAGGTGCAGCACGGGCAGACGCTGTTGGTGATGGTTGAGGTCTAGTATGGCGTTCTCGGATGTGGCGGACCGGCATTCGCCGTTGACGAGCCGGCTGGAGGCGAAGACGCGCGATCCGGACTGGACGCTGGCGCACTTCACGTTTGTGGCCAATGCGACGACGCTGGCGGCGGAGTGCGATATCGCTTATTCGCCGGCGATGTCGGTGGCGAGTTGCCGGACGCTGCCGGCGTTGGGCTTCGCGTTCGTGGGGGAGTCGTCGGATCTGCTCTCGACGTATGCGGCGTTTTTGGCGGATCCGGGCAGCGAGATTTCGCTGTTGGTGAACGAGGGGCAGCGGGCGGTGGTGGAGCAGGCGTTCAGGGTGCTCTCGGTGGTGCCGAAGGTGCAGATGGTGTATCGGGGGGCAGGGGAGCTTCCGGACGCTCCGCAGGTGACGGCGTTGGCGGACAATGATCTGGCGGCGGCGCAGGGGCTGGCCCGGGCGGAGGGGGTGCCGTTCCTGGGGTTCTCGGACAGTCCGCTGCAGCACGGCCCGGCGTTCGGGGTGTGGGAGCGGCGGCGGTTGGTGGCGATGGGGACGACGGTGGTGTGTCTGCCGGGGGTGGCGCAGATCGACAATGTGGTGACGCGGCGGGAGCAGCGGCGGCAGGGTTGGGGGACGGCGATTGTCTCGGCGCTGGTGCGGGCGCACAAGCGGGCGGGACGGGGTGTCTTCGCGATCGTCGATGAGCAGAATGCGGGCGGGCTTGGTCTATTGAGGAAGCTCGGATTTGAGGCCGAGCGGTCGATGTACGCGATGAGTTGTGTTCTGGGGCCCGGTACCCCGGACTGACCCTGGTGATCCGATCTCGACAGGAGGCTTGATGAACGGCGTGGATCTGGGAAGCCTCTTTGCAGGTCTGACGGAGCTGATCCGCAACTGGCCCAGCCTCGTGATGATGGCGGTCGGGGGGCTCCTGATCTATCTGGCGATCGCCAGGGAGTACGAGCCGGTGCTGCTGCTGCCGATCGGTATCGGCTGTATCATCGGCAACTTGCCGCTTTCGGCGATGACCGATCCCGCCGAGCAGGGGATGTTGGCGGTGCTGAAGCAGGCGACGGTGGATAACGAGCTGCTGCCGCTGTTGATTTTCATCGGTGTGGGGGCGATGATGGACTTCCGCCCGCTGCTGGCGCAGCCCGTTTTCGCGTTGATGGGGGCGGCGGGGCAGTTCGGGATCTTCGGGACGCTGGTCCTGGCGATCCTGTTGGGTTTCCCCATGCATGAGGCGGCGAGCATCGGGATCATCGGGGCGATCGACGGGCCGACGAGCATCTACGTGGCGAATCAGTTGGCGCCGCACATGCTGGGGGTGATCTCGGTGGTGGCGTACTCGTATATGAGCCTGGTGCCGATCATTCAGCCGCCGATTATGCGGTTGATGACGACGCGGGAGGAGCGGGCGACGAAGATGGTGTATGCGCCGCGCCCGGTGTCGCAGTCGGCGCTGGTCATCTTTCCGGTGGTGGTGACGATCGCGGTGGGGATTTTGGTGCCGAAGGCGGCGCCGTTGATCGCGGCGCTGATGGTGGGGAATCTGCTGCGGGAGTCGGGGGTGGTGCCGCGGTTGGTGCGGGCGGCGGAGAATGAGATCATCAATGTGGCGACGCTGTTCTTGGGGCTGGTGATCGGGAGCACGATGACGGCGGCGAGTTTTCTGACGTGGGACACGTTGAAGATCCTGGTGCTGGGGCTGCTGGCGTTCGGGCTGGATACGGCGGCGGGGCTGCTGTTCGGGAAGCTGTTGTATGTGGTGTCGGGGAAGAAGGTGAATCCGCTGATCGGGGCGGCGGGGATCAGTGCTTTTCCGATGGCGGGGCGGTTGGTGCAGCGGGTGGCGGGGGAGGAGGATTTTTCCAACTTCGTGCTGATGCACGCGATGGGGGCGAATACGGCGGGGCAGTTGGGGTCGGTGATTGCGGGGGGGGTGTTGTTGACGTTGGTGCTGCCGCTGGTGGTGGGGTGTGAGGCGGGGGTTGGGTGTTGCGGGGGGCTCGGTGAGCTTCCCGGAAGGGAGGGTATATGGCACGCGGTAGGGTGGTGATCGATGTCGATCGGTGCAAGGGGTGCGGGTTGTGCACGCACGTGTGTCCGGTGGAGATTCTGGCGCTGTCGACGGAGGTGTTCAACGCGCGGGGGTATCATCCGGTGGTGGTGAGTGATGCGGAGGCGTGTATCGGTTGTGCGTCGTGCGCTGCGATCTGTCCGGATGTGGTGTTCACGGTGTACCGGCGGGCGGCTGCCGGGGCGGCGGGGTAGAGGAGGCGGGGATGGCGAAGCAGCTGCTGAAGGGGAACGTGGCGTTTGCGGAGGCGGCGCTGCGGTATGGGCTGGAGGCCTACTTCGGGTATCCGATCACGCCGCAGAGCGAGGCGCTGGAGCACTTATCGGGGCGCATGGTGGAGGAGGGGCGGGTCTTTCTGCAGGCGGAGAGTGAGGTGGCCGCCATCAATATGGTGTACGGCGCAGCATGTTCCGGCGTGCGGGTGATGACGTCGACGTCGGGGCCGGGGTTGGCGCTGATGGCGGAGGGGTTGTCGTATATCGCGGGGTCGGAGATCCCGGCGGTGGTGGTGAATATGATGCGCGGGGGGCCGGGGCTGGGGAATATCCAGCCGTCGCAGGCGGACTACAACTTCATGACGAAGACGGCGGGCCACGGGGACTTCCATCCGATTGTGCTGGCGCCTGCGGGCGTGCAGGAGATCATCGATATGATGGGGCTGGCGTTCCGGCTGGCGGAGGCGTATCGGACGCTGGTGATTGTCGCCGGTGATGGCGCCATCGGGC
>CAZYYC010000003.1:16325-48350 GCA_964650935.1 uncultured Anaerolineales bacterium | reverse complement strand
ACAGCATACCCCTGGGCGGTGGCGCGGGCGGCAAACTGGGGACGATCGCGTTCTCTGCCTCTCTGGCCGTGCGTGGTTTCTACGATCTCGCTCGACGACGGATCGCGCGCCTCAGCAGATCCGAGGAAGCTGGGCGCCTGTGAGCATCTGAACGATACGTCGCGCACCGTAAGGGGTCTCCAGGGTCACGCGTCCCGGATGGTCTGATGTTACCCGACCGATGGCAGCAGCTTCACGACCTCGTGGATGCTCTCTCAGGATCCCTAAGGCCGCCGGGGCGCTTTCCTCTGCCACGGCGATGATCACCTTGCCCTCATTGGCCGTGTAGAGCGGATCAAGCCCCAGGAACTCGCACGCTGCGCGCACCTCCTCGCGGACGGGGATCCGGCTCTCGACGATTTCGATGCCCAAGGAGGTGCCCTCGGCCCACTCATTGAGAACCGTGGCGACGCCGCCACGGGTCGCATCACGCATCCAATGCACTGCGTCGGGTAGCTCAGCGAGCACGTGCGCAATCAGACCGTTGAGCGGCGCGGTGTCGCTCTGCAGGGACGATCCGAACGTGAGTCCCTCACGCTGCATCATCACCGCCATGCCGTGGTCGCCGACGGTGCCGTTGATCAGCAGCACGTCGTCGGGTTGCAGGCGGTGGGGGCCAAGCTCGATGCCCGGCGGCACGACGCCCACGCCCGCCGTGTTGATGAAGAGACCGTCCGCCGCGCCGCGGTCGACGACTTTGGTGTCGCCCGTGACGATCTGAACTCCCGCCTCACGCGCCGTTGCGGCCATGCTGACGACCACGCGCTCGAGATCAGCCATCGGAAGGCCCTCCTCGAGAATGAAGCCTGCCGTCAGATAGAGGGGGCGTGCGCCCATCACGGCGAGATCGTTGACCGTCCCGCAGACGGCGAGCTCGCCGATATCACCGCCCGGGAAGAAGAGTGGTTGGACCACGTAGGAGTCGGTGGTCAGGGCCAGTCGCCCCGGCGGCAGATCGTCCAGGATCGCCGAGTCGCCCATCGACGCCAGGAGCGCGTTGTCAAAGTAGCGTACAAAGAGGTCGCGGATCAGTTCGTGGCTCAGGCTGCCCCCGCTGCCGTGCGCGAGGAGGACGCGCTCCGCTGCTGCGTGCCGGCCTCGTGCTGCGCGCTTTGCAGGTGGGCCAACCTGCTCCGGTGCTGACGTTTTCATAGGCTACCTCGCCTTCGTGCTCATCCCGCGATGGGTTCCCCGTACTTGTAGTAGGCAGCGCAGGCGCCCTCGGCGCTGACCATACACGGGCCGATGGGGTTCCGGGGTGTACAGGCGCGGCGGAAAAGAGCGCAATCAGTCGGGTCGATGACCCCCCGCAGGACCTCGCCGCACCGACAGCCTATCGGTTCCTCAACCGGATCGACCTCCACCGGGAAGCGCTGCGCTGCATCGCGGTGGGCCAGTGTGGCCTTGAGGCTCAGACCACTTGCCGGGACCTCACCGAAGCCACGCCAGTTTGCTGCCGTGACCTCAAAAACCTGATCCAGCATCCCCTGGGCCACGGGGTTGCCCTTCGCGCGGACGCTACGGGCGTAGGTGTTGATCACCTCCGGCTTGCCCTCGACCCTTGCGTGGACCAATGCGGCGATGGCGCTGAGCAGATCCAGCGGTTCAAACCCCGCGACGGCGCATGGCATACCGTAATCCTCCGCCAGGAAGGCCCACGCGTCGCTGCCGATGACGGCGCTGACGTGACCCGGGCCGATGATGCCGTCAAGCGCCACCTCGCCGGCGTCCAGGATGGCCCGCATCGCGGGCGGCGTGAGCTTGTGCAGGCTGAGGACGCTGAAGTTGGGCGTCGACGCTTGCTCTGCCTGGAGCAGCGCTGCGGCAATGCCGGGGGCCGTCGTCTCGAACCCCACACCCAGGAAGATCACCTCGTGATCCGGATGGGCTTGCGCGAGCGCCAATGCATCCAGCGGCGAGTAGACGATGCGCACGTCGGCGCCCTCCGCGCGGATCTCCTGCAGGGTGCCGCGGCTCCCGGGCACGCGCACCATATCGCCAAAGGTCGTCAGGATCACGTTGGGCTGGGCGTCGGCAAGCGCCATAGCCCGATCAAGATCGCGCGCAGCCGTCACGCAGACGGGACAGCCGGGCCCCGAGCGCATCTCCACATCGCCTTCGAGCATCTGCCGTAGGCCGAAGTGGAAAATCGCGTGGGTGTGCCCGCCGCAGAACTCCATCAGCCGCACCGGGCGGCATTCGGGGTGAGCCGCGACCTCCCGGCGAACCTGGGTGATCAGGGCGCGGGCCAGGGTCGGGTCGCGAAACTCATCGATGAACTTCACGGCAGGCTATCCTCGAGCGCGGCGATCTCGGCGAAGATCTCCAGCGAAGCTTGCGCTTCCTCGGGATCCATCAGCGTGATCGCGTAGCCGGTATGGACCAGGACATAGTCGCCCACCTTGGCCTCGGGGGTCATGATGAGGCTGATCTCCCGCTCGACACCACCAAGTTCAACGGTAGCCGTACCGTCTGAGGCGATGGCCTTGATCTGGGTTGGAATGGCTAGACACATGGGGTGACTCCTATTCTGCCTGATGATCTGCTTCTGCGACAGCTGCCATCGCCGCTTGACCCAGCGAGATGCAGCCATCGTTGGGTGGTAGCTGCTGGTGGAGCAGGACCCGAAACCCCGCCGCGTCGAGCCGAGGAAGGGCGTGGGCCAGCAATAGCTGATTCTGAAAGACGCCGCCGCTCAACGCGATGGTCCCGATGCCGCTCTGCTCCCGCAGGCGACGCCCGACCGTGACCATCATATCTGCGATGGTGACGTGGAAACGCAGCGCGATGTCCGCCACCGGGACGCCTCGCGCGACATCCGCCAAGATGCCTTCGAATACCGATCCCACGCCGACGCGACAGGGCCGCACGCTGCTCTCTACATGATACGGATAGGGGGGCAGCCCGGCACCGTCGTAGCGGTGTGGGTGGGAGGGCGGCACGCTCTGCTCCAATTCGATCGCTGCCTGCGCCTCATAGGTGGCCTCGTGGCAGATCCCCAGCAGCGCGCTCACCGCGTCGAACAGCCGCCCCATCGAGGAGGTCAACGGCGTGTTGAGCCGTCGATCGACCATCGTGCGCACCTGCATCACGTCCGTCGGGCAGAACGCGCCCAGGGGCAGCAGGTCATCGGCGTCCAGTGCGTGGAGATAGGCCACGCCGATGCGCCACGGGTGCCGGATGGCGGCATCACCGCCGGGCAATGGTAGATAGGCGAGGTGTGCCGCACGCTCAAAGCCGCGGTAATCGCCGATAAACCACTCGCCTCCCCAGATCTCGCCGTCCTCCCCGTACCCTGTGCCGTCCAGTGCGACGCCGATCACCGGCCCTTGGTCCGTGGGCCAATCGTTCTCCGCAAGGCACGCGGCGATGTGCGCCTGATGGTGCTGGATCCGCAGCGGTGCGGGCAGACCGTGCTCTGCGGCAAACGCCTCGGCGAGCCGGGTGCTCATGTAATCGGGATGCAGATCACAGGCGACACGGCCGGGCTCGATGCGGAAGAGATGCTGATAGGTAGCGAGGGCCTCCTCGTAGTGCTCTAAGGTCTCCAGGTTCTCCAGATCGCCGATGTGCTGGCTGACGAAGGCATAGTCGTCGCGTGTTAAGGTGAAGGTGTTCTTCAGCAGAGGGCCGGCAGCGTAGATCTGCGGTGCGCTAAAGGGCAGCCGAATCGGATAGGGGGCATAGCCCCGCGCCCGCCGCACGAACCGGACGCTTGATGTCGGAGGCTGTGCGTCCGGGCCCGGTTTCGCGACCTGGGATGTGCTGGGCTGACGATTCTCCCATCTGCCGATCTGCACCACCGTGTCGTCGTATCTCGCGTGGATGTCACGGTTGTGCAGCAGAAAGGCGTCGGCGAGGGGCGCCAGGCGCGCGAGCGCTTCATCGTTGTCCTTCGCGATGGGCTCCTCGGAGAGATTGCCGCTGGTCATGACCAGCGGGCGCCCGACGTCGCGCAGGAGGATGTGGTGCAGCGGCGTAGTGGGCAGCATCACGCCCAAGGTGTGGCTGGCGGGGGCGACCTCCGGGGCAATGGGTGATTCCGGTCGGGCATCCAGCAGCACGATGGGGCACTGTGCCGACGTCATCAGGGCCTCGGCCTCCGGGGGAACCTCGCCGAGCGCGCGCGCATCCTCCAGCGTCGCGACCATCAGCGCGAACGGCTTGCCGGGTCGGTGTTTGCGCCGGCGGAGAAGCGCGACGGCTTCCGCGTTGGTCGCATCGCAGGCGAGATGGAATCCGCCCAGTCCCTTGATCGCCAGGATCTTCCCCGAGCGCAGCAGATCTGCAGCGCGCACCAACGCCGCATCGCCGGTGAGGGCATGCTGGGCGTTGACTGCCTCTTGCGGCCCTGCCGGCCTCCCCTCCACGCCCGATCCGTGGTCGACGTTGGGCCGAGGGGTTCGCGTGGTCGCCGACCCCTTCGCCTCCACCAACCAAACGTGCGGCCCACAGACCGGGCAGGCGTTGGGTTGAGCGTGGAAGCGACGGTTGCGGGGGTCGGTGTACTCGGCGAGACACGCGTCACACATCGGGAAGACGCGCATGGTGGTGGCTGGTCGGTCGTAGGGGATGTCCTCGATAATCGTGAAGCGTGGCCCGCAGTTGGTGCAATTGATGAACGGATAGCGATAGCGACGATCACCGGGATCCAAGAGCTCGCGCAGGCAGTCGGGGCAGGTCGCCACATCCGGTGACACCAGTTGGTAGCGCCCCGCCTGGCTCTCGGAGTGGCGGATCTCGAACCCAATATGGCCGACTGGCGCGATCGCGCGGCTATCGACTGAGGCGATGCGCGCCAGAGGTGGTGCCTCTTCGGAAAGCCTCACGATGAACGCTGTGACGCCATCCTCGGGCCCCTCGACCTCGAGTTCGACCCCACCGGAATGGTTGAGTACCCAGCCGGCAAGCGAACTCTCGGTCGCAAGGTTGTAGACAAAGGGGCGGAATCCTACCCCCTGGACCACGCCGGTAATCGTGACGTGCTGGGCCACGAGGTGTCCCGAGCGCTCATCCTTCATCGCGGATCGTTGGGCGGTCAGCGGGAATCTACAGCCTTTCCCGGACCCAGTTGACCCACGCATCGACGCCCTCACCGGTCTTGGCCGAGAGGACGAGGACCTGGGCCCTGGGGTTGAGGCCGTGCACCAGCTCGCGGAAGGTGTCCACCTCGAAGTCGAGGTAGGGCAACAGGTCCGATTTGGTCACGACGACGAGATCCACGGCTTCAAAGATGCCGGGGTACTTGTAGGGCTTGTCGTGGCCTTCGGGTACGCTGATCAAGCCGATGTTGTAGCTCTGCCCCAGATCGAAGGAGACCGGGCAGATCAGATTGCCGACGTTTTCTATGAAGACCACGTCCAGCTCGTCCAGCGGCAGGTCCTCGACGCCGTGGCGGATCATCGGTGCGTCTAGATGACAGGCACCCCCGGTGTTGATCTGCACGACCGGCACGCCGGTGGTTGCGATCTTGTCGGCGTCGACCTGTGAGGCCACATCGCCCTCGATCACGCCGATGTTGTGCTCCGCCATCGCCGCGATGGTGCTCAGCAGCAGCGTCGTCTTCCCCGCACCGGGTGAGGCCATGATGTTGATGACCTTAACGTGATGCGCCGCAAACTGCGCCCGGTTATCGGCTGCGACTTCCTCGTTGGCGGTCAGCAACGTCTCGACGACGGGTACACGCCGTGGCGTAGATGATACCTTCTCTGATGTAGACATAAGGGTGCCTCCCGGCCTCTATGATATAACGTCGATCGTCTCGACGTAGAACTCCTTGCCCGCGATCACATCGCCCCCCAGGGCTTGGCATGACGGGCAGCGCCAGTCACGCTCCTGGGGCTCAAACTCCTCACCGCAGGCACGGCAACGAAAGCGGGTCTTGATCCGCTCAAAGTGTAGCTGCGCCCCCTCGGCGATCGTGCCGGAGCTGAGGGTGTCGAAATAGAACTGGATCGAATCGTCGACAAAACTGCTCAACTCCCCGATCACGAGATAGATATCCGTGACCCGCGTCGCCGCACCGCGTTCGGCGTGGTCTGTGATGATGCGCAGAAGATCCTCCGTCACGGCCAACTCATGCATCGCGCGATGCCTCCTGTGACGGCTCCGCTTCGTTGAGTGGGGTGCTCACCAGCTTGAGGATGCGGTCAACGGTGGGCTCGACCAAGGCGGCGGTTTCATCCGATAGGCCCGGTCCGAAGTCGAAATCGTGGCCCAGCAGCGAGATGAGGATCGCATGGGGCGCTCGATCATACATCTGGCGGGTCAGGGCGAGAATGGTCGAGGGATGTGTCTGGTGATAGACGAAGGGGGTTTTATAGACGACGTCCAGCCGCTCCTCGTGGATCTCTTCCGCGATGCCTGAGCCGACGTGCGCGTCGACGAAGACCACGAGATCGTAGTGTCGCAGATCCTCGGCGAGTTCCGGGATCAACTGGTGGAGGACAACGGTGTCGACTGTTTGCCCCAGATCATCGAAGCCGTCGTCCATTTCATCGAGGGGTGGGCGCCCCAATCGCTTGCGCAACTCATTCACCACGACCCTGGCGACGCCATCGTCGCGACGGTAGAGATTGCCGAAACCTGCGACCAACGTGTGAACGTTCGGATTGTCTACAAGTGCACTCAAAGTCTTCCCTCAATGTCTGTCGCCTGCACGTCTTGACGTCGCGAGGCGGTTACAGGACGTTTAGTCCGATTAAGAATGATTTTATCTGTTTTTGGTGTCGCTTCAAGGGTACGCTCGTGGGTCGCCCGCTTCTCCCGCTCACCAAAAGCCTCCGGGGATTCGGACGAACGTGCATGTGTCCCTATCCCCGGAGGCTTCCTGCTCCAGCGCCTCAGACGGCATACGCGCCTCAGACGGCATACGCGCCTCAGACGGCATACGCGCCTCAGACGCCGTCTGAAGGCCTTATGTAGTTCAGTCGCGACGCAGCGTGTCCAGAACCTCGCCGTCGGGACCGACCAGCTCGATCCGGATCGGCATCTGGCCCATCGCGTGGGTCGAGCAGGAAAGGCACGGATCGTGGGCGCGGATGGCACCCTCGACGCGGTTCAGCATCCCCTCCTCAAGCCGGGTGCCGTCTACATAGCGCTTGGCCACCATATTGACGGAATGGTTCATCGCCCAGGCATTGCCGGCGGTGGCGACGATCATGTTGACCTTCCTGATCACGCCGTTGCCGTCGGTCCAGTAGTGGTGGAAGAGGGTGCCGCGCGGTGCCTCGAGGACGCCGACGCCCTCGCCCGTGATCTGCCCCTGGGGATTGGCAACATCCTGTCCCATGATATCGGGGTCGTCGAGCAGCTCCCTGACGCGCTCCAGCGCGTAGATCGTCTCGATGAGCCGGGCATAATGGAAGTAGAGGGTGCCCTCAACCGGCTTGCCGTCGTTCAGCGACTTCCAGATCTTCATCTCGCCCTGAGCGATGGGCGTGCTGATGTGGCTGGCGGCATTCAGGCGGCCCAGAGGCCCGACACGGTAGACGCCCTCCGGATATCCGCGCTTCTTGTAGTAAGGCGCCTTAAGATACGTGTAGTTGTTGACGTGCTCCGCGATGTAGTTGAGGTAGTCGCTGGGATCGAACTCCTCCAAGAGGGCGCCGTCGCGATCGATCATGCGCAGGGTGCCGTCATAGAGCTCCAGCGCCCCGTCCTCCTGGACCAGGCCCATATAGGCCGAGGGGAAGACGGCGAACTCGTTCACCATCTCTGCGTGGCCCATCGCCCAGTTCTTGAAGAAATCGATGCCGACCTGGGTGGTGGCGATGTGCCGATCGAGTTCGCTCAGCATCCACTCGCGATCCTCCGCGAGCAGGGGCTTGGTCACGCCGCCGGGGACACCGAAGATCGGATGGACGCGGCGCTCGCCCAGCGCCTTGATGATCTTCTGCCCGTACGCGCGCAACTGGACCGCTTTGACGGCCAGGTCGGGATTGGCCGCGACGATGCCGCCGACGTGGCGGATCTTCGGATCGGCGTCCCAACCCAACACGAAGTCCGGGCCGGCCAGCTCGAAGAAGTGCATGCCGTGCGACTGGATGACCTGGCCCATGTGCATCAGATCGCGAAGCTTGTGCGCCGTCGGCGTCGGCGTCGTGCCGGCGACCACATCACAGGCCTTCACCGAGGCCAGGTGGTGGCTTACAGGGCAGATGCCGCACGTGCGTGGCGTGATCTGGGGCATCTCGTAGAACATACGCCCCTCGCTGAACTTCTCGAACCCGCGGAACTGCTCGACGTGGAAGAGCGAGTCCGCTACTTTCCCCGCGTCGTCGAGATAGATCGTGATCTTCGCGTGCCCCTCGATACGGGTCACCGGCGAGATCGTGATCTTCTGAGTGTTCGTCGTCGTACCTGTTGTCATCGTCTCTACCCTCCGTCGCTACCATATTTCAGCACGTTGCCTTCGAGCTTCGGCATCCGGCCTTCCAACAATTCGGACAGCACGAACCAGATAGCCTCAGACGAGGGGGGACAGCCAGGTAGGTAGATGTCGACGGGTACAACGTCCCCGACGCCCGACACCTGCTCGATCAGCGGGGTCAGTTCCTCATGCTGCGGGATCTCCCCATCCACCGTGCTCTCGGTCTCGATATACCCACGGCGCAAAACCTCTTCTTTGCTGAAGAAGTTGCGCATGGTGCAGATCCCGCCGGTCACTGCGCAATCGCCCATGGCGATCAGGATCTTGCAGCGCTCGCGCATCAACTTGGCCTCTTCGATTTGCTCCTCATTGCCGATACCGCCCGTCAGGATACCTACCACCACGCCCTCTTCGGGGGGGTGCTTCATGTCCGTGATTGGCGTTGAACTCAGCTCCACGTGCTTGAGTAGCTCTACGATCTTTTCGTCGATGTCCAGGAAGGACATATGACAACCAGCGCAGGATTCCAGCCACTGTGAAGCAACAGTAATCTTCTCTCCCATAGGTTATTTCCTGCCTTTCCGATGCTTCCTAAAGTGCATCTGAACGTCGTCCAGGCATGGTGACGCTCGTGAATTATAGCAGATCCGCGAGCGCTGCGAGCACGTCTGCGTCGTCGCGCACCGTTGCCGGCTTCGGGAGCACCTCGGTGATTGTCTTGACTGCGCCCTCGAGGTCGGTGAAGTGTCCTGTGCGCTCATACCATAGCGGCGCAGGCAGGACGACATCGGCCTGTTCAACCAGGGCCGAGACGTAACTGGCCTGCACAACGGTGAAGGCGCCGTTGAGCTTCTTGAGCAGGGCCGGATCCTCGCTCTGCTCACCCAACAGGAAGTATTGCGTTGCGGCGCCATTGGGCTCGATCGGCTTCAGTCCCAACGCCTGAGCGGCCTTCTCATTGCGACCGGGGCTGAGCGGCAACGCGAAGAGCTTGTCACCCAGCTGTCGGAACGTGGCCAGGACCTTGCCCTTGATGCCGACGCTGTAGATCAGGACCACCTTCTTGGCGTCAGCGGCTGCCTTCGCCACCTTGTCGGCGTCGGCGTACGAGACGGTCATATCGGCTCTCTCGCTCAGCGTGTTCTTGCTGTCGGAGATCACGGCAACCTTGGCTCCCTGGTCACCGGCTCGATAGACGAAGTAGCCGACCACTCGCTGATAGTCCAGTGGCTGAGCTCCGGCGACGACGATGAAGTCGGCATCCAGGATGTCGGCGAGCTTCGCCTCCATACCGTACCCCAGCGCGGGGGCGACCGGCTCCAGCAGGCCCGCCTCGCCCTCGACCTTGCTGAAAAGCTGCTTGAAGGCCTTAAGCCCTTCGTTGGTCGTGGCACAGGTCGCTAGCCCCTGCACCTTGCCCGCCTTGAGCTTCTCGGCGACGATGCCCAGCGCCTCATCCCATCCGGTCTCGACAAGTTTGCCGTCGCGGCGGATCATCGGGGCTGTGACGCGCTTGCGCTCCTCGTAGAGCGGCGTGAAGCGACCATCCACACACAGCAGCCCGTCATTGGGTTCCGAACCCCACACGCCGTCGACACGCAGCAGCCGGTTGTAGCGGGTGACCACGTCCAGCGTGCAGCCGACGCTGCACTGCATACAGGTCGTCTCGGTGTGGACCACATCCTTCTCGCGCCCGCCGTAAGCGCTGCGGGCATCGATCAGGGCGCCGGTGGGGCAGACCTGGAGACAGGTGCCACACTCGACGCAGCTCGAATCTCCGAAGGGCACGTTGAGATCCGCCATGATCATCGAGTCTGCGCCACGCTCGCGAATGTCCAGCGTGTGGTTGGCCACAATCTCCGAGCACGCGCGCACACAGCGTGTGCACAGGATGCAGCGGTTGTGATCCATAATGAAGTACTTCCGCGAAGCATCGACCTCCAGCTTCTGGAAGGGGCGGGGATAGGTGAAGTGGTCCAGACCGTAGCGATAGGCGGCGTCCTGCAGCTCGCAGTCACCGCTCATCTGACAGAACATGCAGTAGTGATTGCGCTCGGCGAAGAGGAGCTCGAGGACGAACTTCCGCACTTCTACGGCGCCCTCCGTCTCTGTCTGGATCTCCATACCGTCTGCGACCGGGCAGGTACATGCCGTCTGTAGCCCGCGCATCCCCTTGACCTCGACCAGGCACATACGGCACGCGCCCCAGGACGACAACGCCGGGTGATAGCAGAGTACAGGGATGTCAACACCTGCAGCCTGTGCCGCCTCCAGAATGGTCTGACCGCTCTGGGCCGTCACTGACTGTCCGTTAATCGTGAGTTGCACCTCGCTCATAAGTGCTTTCCTCCAGTTCTCAGTTTACAGTTCAATCCCGTAACCGGGCCTCAAATTCATCGCGGAAGTACCGCAGCCCGGTCAGGATCGGCACCGGTGCGGCCTGTCCCAAGCCACAGAAAGATGATTCAACGACGTAGTTAGCGATCTCCTCAAGCCGCTCGAGATCGGCGCGGCGGGCCATGCCCATGCGGAGGCGCTCGAGCGCTTCGAGCATCTGGGCGTTGCCCACGCGGCACGGCGTGCACTTCCCGCACGATTCCGTCTTGAAGAATCGGACCAACACATAAGCTAGATCGACGATATCGGTGTCCTCGTCGCAGATCAGCAAGGCCCCGCTGCCCAGGCCCGCGCCCTTCTCGCGCATCGAGACGAAGTCCATCGGCACGTCCAGCAGCTCTGTGGGGATAATGGTTCCGGAGGAGCCGCCGGTCTGTGCCGCCTTAAAGGTCTTGCCGCCCTTCATTCCCCCGCCGTAGAGCTCGATGATCTCGCGCAGGGTTGTGCCCATCGGCGTCTCCACCAGTCCGGTGACGTTGACGTCGCCGAGCATCGTGTAGACCTTCGTGCCGGGGCTGCGCTCGGTGCCGATCGCCCGGAACCAGTCCGCGCCGTTCAGGATGATGGGCGGGACATTCGCCAGGGTCTCGACATTGTTGACGACCGTCGGCTTGCCGCGGAAACCTCGGACGGTGGGATAGGGGGGGCGAATGCGCGGCATGCCTCGCTCGCCCTCCAGGCTGTTGAGCAGTGCCGTTTCCTCGCCGCACACGTAAGCGCCGGCGCCGGCGTGCACGTGGATGTGAAATGAGAAGTCGCTGCCCAGGATGTTGTCGCCGAGCACGTTCATTTCCTCGGCCTGTCCGATGGCGTGGTTGAGGATATCCTTGGCCATCGCGTACTCACCCCGGATATAGATCCAGCCCTCGCTCGCACCCACCGCGTAACCTGCCAAGGCCATGGCTTCCAGGACCGCGTGGGGATCGCCCTCAACGATCAGGCGATCTTTGAAGGTGCCCGGCTCGGACTCATCGGCGTTGCAGACGATATAGCGGACCGGCTCCGGCTGCTCCGAGACGAACGTCCACTTGAGGCCGGTGGGGAATCCGGCCCCCCCGCGGCCCTGCAGGCCCGAGTTTTTGACCGTCTGCAGGACGTCATTGGGGGTCATCTCGGACAGAGCCTTGCCCAGGGCAAAGTAACCGTCGTAGGCGATGTAGTCCTCAATGCTGTAGGGGTCAATCGTCCCCGCACGCCTGAGCACCACGCGCTTCTGCCCATACAGGGTGTCACCCGCGGGTTCCAGTGTGTCGATCTCTGCAGCGGCGACCTCAGCCGATACGATGAGATGCTCGAGCTTGCGGCCCTTGTAGAGATGCTCGTCGACGATCGCGGCGCCATCTTTGGGTGTGACCGGGCCGTAGACGGTGCCCTCGGGATAGACCACGACGACCGGCAACACGTCCGTCCGGTTCACTCGGCCCGTGTAGCCGACCTGGACCTCATCTTCGAGCCCGTAAAATGAGAGCTCCGCCTCGATAGCCAGTTTTGTGTCCGCCGCTCCTCGTGAGAGGCTCAGCGGATCCCCTGATATCAAGACACTTGAGCGGATCATGCTTGCCCCCTTTCGGTCTCCAACTGATAGCGCTGGATGATGTCATGCACCTTGTCCGGTGTCAGATTGCCGTAAATGTTGTCGTCAACCATCATCACCGGTCCGACGGCGCAGGCGCCGATGCAGCTCGTGGTCAACAACGACCATTCACCGTCAAGCGTGGTCTCGCCAAAGGGGATGCCAAGCTCGTGCTCGAGTGCGTCCCAGACCTCTTGACCGCCAACCACGTGACAGGGGGCGTCCTGACAGAAGCGGATCACGTGTCGTCCCAGCGGCTTGAGGCTGATCATGCTGTAGAAGCTTGCTACGCTGTAGACCTTGCTGACCGGAAGCCCCAGGCGATCGGCGATATGCAAGAGGTGTCCGCGGGATAGGTGCCCGCTCTCCTCGTTGATCTCGCGCAGGATCTCGACCAAGGCTTCCGCGTCGACATGATGGGCGTCGACCACCTTGTCAACTAAGGCTAGGACCTCATCTGCGTTGGATTCCATACTTACCCCTTTCCGTAGCTGCAGGCAGTTTCCAGTTGAGTGAGAGAGCGACAAGGCGAATCAGCGATTGCGTCGCTCACCCGCTTTCTCGCTCATTCACCGCTCTACTTCACCATAACGGCATCGACCGGGCAGACCTGCTCGCAGATGCCGCAGCGGATGCAGATCTCGGGATCGATAACGTGTGCTTCGCGCGGCGCGCCGCTGATTGCGTTAACCGGACAGTTGCGGGCACACCGTGTACAGCCGATGCACGCTTCAGGATCGATACTGAAGCTGATCAGCGCGCGGCAGACCTTAGCGCTACAGGTCTTGTCGTAGATGTGAGCCTCGTACTCGTGGCGGAAATGCTCGATCATGCTCAACACGGGGTTCGGTGCACCCTGGCCCAACCCACAGAGCGATCCTAGTTTCACATACTCACCGAGTCGCTCCAGAGCCTCGATGTCGCCCGGCTTACCCTTGCCGGCGCAGATGGCCTCGAGGATATCGAGCATCTTGCGGGTGCCGACGCGGCACGGCACGCACTTGCCGCAGGACTCCTCCTGGGCGAACTCCATGAAGAACCGCGCCATGTCGACCATACAGGTCTCTTCATCCATCACGATGAAGCCACCCGACCCCATCGCGGAGCCGGCGGCGGTGAGGGACTCGTACTCGACAGGCAGATCCAGGTTCTTCTCGGGGATACAGCCACCCAGAGGGCCTCCGGTTTGAACGGCCTTGAAAGCTTTGTCATCGAGGACGCCGCCACCCACATCGTAGACGATCTCGCGGACCGTGATGCCCAACGGTACTTCGATAAGCCCCGTGCGTTTGACTTTGCCGGCGATGGCGAAGGTCTTGGTCCCCTTGCTCTTCTCCGTTCCCATCGAGGCAAACCATGCCCCGCCGTTAAGGATGATCTGGGGCACGTTGGCGTAGGTCTCCACGTTGTTGATGTTCGTCGGCTTGCCCCACAGCCCCGAGGTAGCCGGGAAGGGGGGACGTGTCCGCGGCTGACCGCGGTTGCCCTGGACCGACTCCATCAGCGCGGTCTCCTCACCACAGACGAAAGCGCCGGCGCCCATCCGCACCTCAAGATCGAAGCTGAAGTCGGTGCCGAAGATGTTCTCGCCCAGCAATCCGTACTCTCGAGCCTGCTCGATGGCGATGCGCAGCGTGCGGATGGCGATAGGGTATTCGGCGCGAACATAGAGGTAGCCCTGGTTGGCGCCTACGACATAGGCTGCGATCGCCATCCCCTCGAGAACCGAGTGGGGATCGCCCTCCAGGACGCTACGGTTCATAAAGGCACCGGGGTCACCCTCGTCGCCGTTGCAGACCACGTATTTCTGATCGCCTGGGGCCTGGCGGGCAAAGCTCCACTTCATCCAGGTCGGGAATCCCGCACCACCGCGCCCACGCAGCCCCGAGGTTTTCATCTCCTCAAGGACCTTGTCGGGCGTCATCTTGGTGAGCACCTTGCCCAGCGCGATATACCCATCCTGTGCGATGTAATCCTCGATGCTCTCAGGATTGATGATGCCCACGTTGCGCAGGACCACCCGCACCTCCTTGGTGGAGGGTTCGGGCAGGGCCTCGACGACGCGCTCCTGAAACCGAAGTTTCTCGACCGGGCGCCCTTTGAGCAGATGCTCCTCCGCGATCAGGCGTGCATCACTCGCGGTAAGGTCCGTATAGTGTACGCCCTCCGGGTAGACGACCGCCTCCACCTTCTGTGGTGTGATGGTCAGGTCGGAGGCCACCATCACCTCGACCTCTTGACCGAGGCCGAGGGTATTGATTTCACCGAGCAGGGCAGATCTGACATCCTGCGTCTGCTCGGGGCTCCCACTTAGAATGACATGCGCACGATAAGCCATTGTACCTCCTCGATTCCACGTCGTTAGCGGTGCGTTCCTGCGCCGGCTCCGGGGAGCGGAGAAGAGGGCTGACGGCAATCCGCTGCTCGTCCTCTTCTCAGCAAGCGCCCGGCTCGCAGCCGATGCGGACTACCGCTTGACGATCCATCTATCGACGGGGTTGCCGCCGATGACGTGCTCTTCGATAAGCTCCGAAACTTGCTCGGGAGCGATATGACCGTAGGTGACCATGTCCTGTTCGCCGATCTGAACCTGGACAATCGGCTCATACTCACACAGGCCAATGCATCCCGTTTGCGTCACGACGACATCGGAGATCGTTCGCTTCTCGAGCTCACTAAGGATAGCCGTCATCGTGTCGCGTGCGCCGGCGGCGATCCCGCACGTGCCCATCGCAACCACGACCCGCGCTCTCGCGCCCTCGCCCGACAACTTCCGCCGTTGCAGTGCGCGCTCCTTGATCTTCTGCAGTTCCTCTAGGCTTTTCATCTTGAGTTTCCTCCTGATATGGCGTCGTTACGTTTCCAATGATCAGTTACGACTATGTGTTGGCGCTGGTACGCCTGGGTCCTCACGTCATCCGTCGGTACGCAGATCTCCTCACGCCTTGCCGGCGAGGGAAGTCAGGCCCTCGGTGATCGTGCCACGGATGAAGGCGAGGACCTCAGCGTCCGAGAAAGGGATCTCCGGCCCTAGAATCTCACGAAGCTCCCGGGTGTCAAAGGTAAATTCAGAGGGTGCCGTAGCCGACTCATCGACCCATTCGTGGCGGTAGACGAGGTCCAGCTGCGGGTTGCCCACAATGATACACAACAGGGTGCCGACCAGGTCTCCCAACGGAGGACGATCGACGTGGCTGAGCTGGAAGGTTGCCTGAGTTTTCGTCCCGACGCCGGGTGTGGACGTGATCGTGAAGCTCCCACCACACATCTCCGCCGTCTGCTTCAGAAAGGGAATACCCAGACCGACCTTGCGGGTCGTCCGTGTGGTGACCCACGGGTCTGTGACCTGCCGGAGCATATCGGGGGCCATTCCGCGTCCATTGTCCTCAACGGTGATAGCCAGGGTGTCCTCACCGAGATGCTCTGCGATGTCAAGGTGCAACAACGTCGCGCCTGCTGTGATGCTGTTCTCAGCAATGTCCAGAATGTGCTGAGATAGGTCGCGAAAGACGGTCATTCGTATTTGCGCAGTATCTTGGCGACATCCTGGGGTTGGACGCGTCCGACGATGTCATCATCGATCATCACCACCGGCGCCTGAGAGCACGCGCCTACACAGCGGCACGCCTCCAGCGTGAAACGATCATCCTCGGTTGTCTCACCAAGGCCGATCCCGAGAACCTGTTGGAACTTCTCCACGAGCGTCGGGCCATCCCGGACGTAGCAGGCTGTGCCCAAGCAGATGCTGATCTTGTGGCGCCCGATGGGGCTGGTGCGGAAGAAGGAATAAAAAGTCAATACGCCGTAAATGTGGCTCAGGGGAATCCCCAGCTCTGCGGCGAGATAGCGCTGAATGGCAGACGAGACATATCCCAGCTGCTCCTGAATCAGCGTTAGGATCACCATCGTCGCGCCGGGGCTATCGCGATGCTCCGCGATGATCCGGTCGACTGTGGCTTTCTCCTCCGGGGAGAGCTCCAGTGCGGTGGTCTCGCCCATCTCTTGATGAATCTGTTCTGTCGCTACGCTCATACTTTTCACCTCGAATTGAGACTTCACACAGCCAAGCGAGAGGCCAAAGGATATTATACTGCCCTTGCCTCAGAGTTACAGTGACATTGTTCCCATGTTTGTTTGTCGAGCCGCCGCCGGCGCGGTGACCCTCTGCGCTGCCTGTTAGGGCACATAGGCTCGTTGTCCTTCGATGCCGCGCAGCGCCTGCCGCAAGGTGGTCACCGTCGGCCGGTTGTGCAGCTCGTAGATGGTCATCACGTGCCCGATCCAGTCAAGCCAGTGTGCATCCGAATGGCTCACCAGGGCGACGTGCTCGGGGATGGAGTTGAAGGCCTGTCGCGCCTGACTTGGGCGCATATTCGGTGAGATCTCCGCTGCGTCCACGTTCAGTCCTGCGGGCCAGAGCCCCAACATCGCCATCAGGCCGTTGTGCTGCCGATCGATGTGGGCCGGTATCGCAAGGCCCCCCATAGACTGCACCTGATCGACCGCCTCCTCCAAACCGACCATCGCCGGCGCCTGCAGCAGACGCGGGTCCTCCCGGACCAACGTGCCCTCACGATCGACGACGTACTGGGGTCCAAAGCGTTCAGGGTCGTTGGGCATCGGCAAGAGCTGCTCGTCGACGATGCTCTGCCAGGCTTCGAGCACTTCCGGTGTATCGAAGATGCAGAGCAGATCGACCTCCTCGCGCGTCTGGAGCTCCATACCCAGCAGCACGGTCAACTCGGTTTCCCCTCGTCGATGGGCCTCCGCAGCCGCCTCCCTGACCGCTATCGCGTTGCCGGTTGCATTGTGATCGGTGATGGCGATGATGTCCAATCCCTTGAGTCGCGCCTCCTCAACGATGAGAGGCGGAATCATCTCGATCTCGGCGCATGCCGACAGCACGGTATGCACGTGAAGATCGGCTCGGTACGCCCGCATCCCCCATCCCTTGGGTCGCGCTAGATGCCCAGCTTGATCAGCTGCGCGATGGTCTGATAGACCGGATCGGGACTGGAGACAAGCGGCATCTCCTGTTGCTCGGCCTTCTGCACGGTGTCCGCGGGGACGGGAGCGCCTTCGGCAACCACGATCGCCGAGATGCCGAGAAGTGAAGCGACGGCGACAATGTTGGTATGCGTCTGCAACGTGATCCAGAGATGGCCGGCCTCGGCGCCCGCCATGACACAGCTCAGAAGGTCGGCAGCATAACCGCCGCTCACTTCGTTCTCCAGGTGATCGGCACCCGCCAAGACCTGCCAGCCAAGTTGCTCCACGATCTCTCTAGCTTTCATAGCCTATCACTCCTTGAGCGCTCACCCCATCCTCCAGCTAGTCGTCGTCGCTCGTCTCGCCGGTCTCCTCGGGTGAGACCTTGAAGGTCATCTGCAGTCGCGAGCCCACCCCTACCGCCGACCAGAGGCTCATCCTGTCGGTGCAGCGCTCGATATTGGTCAGGCCCATACCGGCCCCAAACCCCATCTCGCGCACCTCCGGCGTCGCGGTCGAGTACCCCGGTTGGCGCGCCAGGTCCACATCGGCGATGCCCGGTCCCGAGTCCTGGGCCACGATCGTGATCTCCGTGGGTTGGATGTCAGCGAGGATGAGGCCACCGTCATTGGCATGGATGATAAGATTGATCTCCGCCTCGTAGGTCGCGATGGCGACCCGGCGGGCGAGCTGCGGTGAGGCTCCGATGCGGAGCAAAGCGCGCTTGATCTTCGCTGAAGCATCGCCCCCGCGCGCGAAGTTGCCCTTCTCGATCCGATAGCGCAGCAGGAGGCTCGTGTTTTCGGACTCGAGCGCATCGAAAAAGTGCTGGGGGCGTTGCTGCATGGCCTCGGCCTCCGTGTAGAGCTCCTGCAGGGCACCTAGAAGGGCTATGGTGATATCACCCCGCGTGATGATGCCCACCAGCTTGCCCCGTGCATCCAGGACGGGCATACGCCCGATACCTGTGTGCTCGAAGCGCCTCAGGGCCTCCATCACCGGCTCTTGCGCGTGTGCAGTGATCAATCCCTTGCTGGTCATATACTCATGGATCGGGGTGTCAAGCTGCTGGTTCTCCAGAGCGTGAATGAGGTCCTCGATACTCACAATACCGACAAGCTCTTGGTTCTCGATAACGGGGACGCCCGAGATATGATGCTCTCGGAGCAAATCCTCCAGTTCTTTCATCGTCGCATCCGGGGATAACGTGAAGACGTTGGCGGTCATCACGCGCGAAACCTGCATCTCGCGGATCAGTTCATGGATCTTGGAGAGAGCCCCTCCGCTCCCCATGAACCCCAGAAGTGCGAACTCGCGTTTCATTGTGTGGAATCCCTAAGTTGCCGTAAAGCCTTCCTCACCACCTAGCGCTGTTGGCGCATAATCGGCAACTTGCCGATGCCCCTCAATCCGGCTACGTAGAGGAGGCCGGCCGCCTCGAACATCGTGTAGGGAGAGAGCATCACGGCTACCCCCATCTCCTCAGCGAGTTCCAGCGTCTCCGGGGGCGGGTATTTGCCCCGCACGAACAACACCGCGGGCGACTCCGCCATGTCAGCGGTTCGTATGGCCTGGGGATTGGTCAGACCCGTCACGAGCAACATACTGGGCTTTGTGAAAAGGAGCACGTCGCTCATGAGGTCGGATGCGCAGGCGGACTCTAGGTCGATGTTATAGGGGGGCTTGACCAGCATCTCTGCTTCGGTGGCCTCAAGTACTTCGTCTAGTTTCATACTCTCTACCTCCACCCTTCGGCTACGCTTCGGGGTCTTTGATCGGCTCTGCAGCCTCGGCCCGCTGCTGGAGCTCTCGGCGTGCCCAAGGCCCAGATGGGCGCGGTTGGGCACGGATGGTCAATGCGGATGTTATCTCTGTCAATAGTGGTGGCTCTTAGGCTGTTTCGATGCGCTGCGTCGAGAGTAGATGGGTGGGCGAGCGGCGATAAGCCTCAGCCAACGTTTTGGATACTATCACAAACTCATCCCCTGTCCAGTGATCTTGTCATCCTCCTTGAGATGCCCTATAATGCAGGCCATTGGCTACATTTTGTGGAAGGCTTAAGGACAACGACATGGCACAATTCACCCGCCCCAAGGGCACGCAGGATATCCTCCCCGAAGACCAACGCTACTGGCATCATTTTCAATCGGTGGTGGCGCGCGCCGCGTTGCAGCGTGGCTTTGAGCGGATTGACACCCCGATCTTCGAGATGACAGAGCTCTTTGCCCGCGGTGTCGGCGAAGGCACGGATATCGTCGACAAGGAGATGTATTCCTTCAAGGACAAAGGGGATCGTGACATGACCTTGCGCCCCGAGTTCACTGCGGGCGTGGTGCGGGCCTACATCGAGAACGGCATGCACGTCCTGCCCAAACCCGTGAAACTCTACTCGATGGGGCCGGCCTTTCGTTATGAGGAGCCGCAAGCGGGGCGCTATCGCCAATTCCACCAGTTCAATGCCGAGATTATCGGCGTGGAGAGCTCTCTGGCGGATCTGGAGATCATGCTTCTGGCATGGGATATCTATGAGGAGCTGGGCTTCAAGAACCTCTCGTTCCAGCTAAACTCCACAGGCTGTCCTCTTTGCCGTCCGGCTTACGTCCAGGCGTTGCAGGCCCACTACCATGGATCTGAGGACGTGATCTGCGAGGATTGCCGGCGGCGCGTAGTCCAGAATCCGCTGCGCGTGCTGGACTGTAAGCGCCCGCAGTGCCAACCTGTGATCCTGGCTGCTCCGAAGATCACGGATATGCTGTGTGAAAGCTGCGAAGAGCACTTCGCTGAGTTGCGACGTGACCTCGATGCCCTCAACAAGCCTTATACACTCAACCACCGGCTGGTCCGCGGCCTCGATTACTACACCAAGACGGTCTTTGAGACATGGGCGGAGGGCATCGGCGCGCAGGCGGCTGTCTGCGGTGGTGGGCGCTACGATGGGCTTGCGGAGCTGCTGGAGGGCCCCTCCACACCGGCGGTGGGTTTTGCGGCGGGTATGGAGCGCGCGGTGTTGGTGATGAAGGCGCAGGACACACCCGTGCCGGCACTGCCGCAGCCGCCGGTCTACCTCATCTATCTCGGTGAGGCCAGCCGCACGCACGCGGTCAGCCTGCTCGATGAGGTGCGTCGTGCCGGCATCGGCGCGCAGATCGCCATGCGTGGCAGCTTGCGTGCGCAGTTGCGCCATGCTAATAAGCGCGAGGCGCGATTTGCGCTCATCATCGGTGAGAACGAGCTGCTGCGCGGCGAGGTTACCCTGCGCGATATGGCGACCGGAGATCAGGCCAACATCGCCTTGGCGGAGATCGTCTCGGTGTTGCAGGCGCGTCTGGGGGCGTTGGGTTCTGCGACGTGAGTATCCAGCGCGTCGGCCTGATCTACAACGTGCGTGTCGAGCGATCCTTAGCACTGACGCAGGAGATCGCCGCATGGCTTGAGGCCCAGGGCGTCCAGGCTTGGCACTGCTCGACGCCGGCCTATCCTGCCTCCAATGCGCCCGCTGATCTGCTGATCACGTTGGGCGGCGACGGTACGATTCTCCGGGTGGCGCAGCACGCTGCCCCTGACGGCATCCCGCTTCTCGGCATCAACCTCGGGCGTGTGGGCTTCCTGACCGAAGCCAGCCCTGAGGACTGGCCATCGGCCCTACAACGTGTCCTGTCGGGCGAGGGGTACGTGGAGAAGCGGATGATGCTGTGCGTGACCCTCCTTCGAGGGGGTGTCACCATCGCCCAGGAGCAGGCCCTGAATGACGCCGCCATCAGCCGTGGGGCGCTGGCGCGCACCGTGCGGCTCTCCACCTTCGTCGATGGAGCGCTCCTCACGCGCTATGTGGCTGATGGGCTCATCCTCTCCACGCCGACCGGATCGACGGCCTATGCCTACGCGGTAGGGGGGCCGATCCTGCCGCCCTGGCTGGAGAACATTGTCATGATTCCGGCGGCTCCCCATCTCAGCCTGGACCGCCCCTTTGTGCTCGATGCCGAGGCGGTGATCGAGGTGCGAACCGAGACTGAGATTCCCGGTATGCTGTCGGTGGACGGACGTATGGAGGGGGAGCTCGAGAATGGCGATGTCGTCCGCGTGGAGCGCAGCAAGATGAGTGCGCAGTTCCTTCGTCTGCGCAGCCGTGATGACTTCTACGCAACCCTGGTGGAGCGTCTGACGCCGCATAATTCAACAGCGGCCGGCCCAAAGTGAGATCGGTATGAGCGAAGAGCTGGACGACCTCCTCTACTGCCAGTGGCATCCTAAGGTTGAGACGACGCTGAGATGCTATCAGTGTGAGACCCCCATCTGCGTGAAATGCGCGCGTCGTACGCCTGTGGGTTACCTCTGTCCGGATTGTCAGCGTGGGCACAAACAGCGCTTCGTTCAGTCGCGCTCGACCGACTACGTGATAGCCGGGGTCATCTCGGTGGTGTTGGGAGGTGTCGCGAGCATCCTGCCCCTGTTGGGTAGCTGGTGGTTCCTCATTTTCCTCTCGCCGCTGGCCGGCAGCCTGACGGCCGAGCTCGTGTGGCGCGCCGTGGGCCGACGGTTCGGCCCGCACCTCTGGTGGATCGTGGGCGTGGGGATCGTGGTGGGTTCCCTTCCTGTGCTGGGGCTGAGCCTGCTGCCGCTCCTCATGCTCCTGCAGGGCAACCTGTGGGGTCTTCAGGGGCTCCTGATCTGGGGACTGCATATCGTGCTCGCGGTGGGCTCTGCCGTAGCCAGACTCCGCTTCACCTAGACGAATCAGCGATATGTGATGGGCTCACTCCTGCTACTCACACCGCAGATCCCCTATCCCCCCCGACAGGGCACGGCCCTGCGGAATTGGGGTTTGCTGCAAGGGCTGTCAACCGGCCACGAGGTGTCTCTCCTTACCTTCGCGGCCCCTGATCAGCCCCTTGAGCCCGACCCGGTGCTGCTGGATCGCGTGGCTCGGATTGAGGTGGTGCCTCAGCCGGAACGCACCGTCAGCGACCGCTTGCGTGATCTGGTGACCACAGGTCGCCCCGACCTCACTCAGCGCCTGATCAGCACGGTGTTTCGGCAACAGCTCGAGGCCTGGCTGGCTCAATATCGCTTCGACTGGGTGATCGTCGAGGGGTTGGAGATGACGCCCTACCTGGCCACCCGCTCCGACTCGGGCGGACGGCTGGCCTTCGATGCGCACAACTGTGAATACCTTCTGCAAAGGCGTGCGGCGCGCTCAGACTGGCGCCGACCGCGCCGGTGGGCGGGCGCGCTCTACTCCTCGATACAATGGCGCCGCCTGCGCCGCTTCGAAGCAGAAGCGTGTCGCCGTGCCGACTTGGTCATCGCCGTTTCCGAGGCGGACGCGGCGGCGCTGCGCGCGATTGCCGGGGACGTGAATCCGCTCGTCATCCCCAATGGGATCGATGTCGACACCTATGCGCCGTCGTATCGTCGTGCACCGACAGAGGATGCCCCAGGGCTGGCGATGCCCGAGCCGGCCTTTATCTTCACCGGTACGATGGACTTCCGGCCCAACGTGGACGGAGTGCTCTGGTTTGTGGACAAGGTCTGGCCCCGCATTCGGATGGCGTTGCCCGAGGCTCGCTTCTACATCGTCGGGCGTCGCCCTCACGCGCGACTCAAGCGACTACGGGACATACCTGACATCGTCATCACCGGTGAGGTGCCGGACACCCGGCCCTATATTGATGCGGCGACTGTCTATGTCGTGCCTTTGTTGGTCGGGGGCGGGACGCGGCTGAAGCTCCTGGAATCCACAGCGATGGGCAAGGCTATCGTCGCGACGCCTCTTGCCGCGGAGGGCTTTGCCGACCCCCAGCGCGCGATGTTTCTTGCCGCGACCCCGCCGGCTTTCGCTGACGCCTGCGTCGCGCTTGCTCAGGACGCTAACCTTCGTACGATCTGGGGGACACGCGCACGGGCCTACGCCGAGGCCTACGACTGGTCGCGCCTGCTTCCCCCGCTGCTGGAGCGTCTGATCTAGCCCCACTCCCGTTCCCAGACGAAGTAGAGCGTTCTCAGTTCGTCCAGCGTGACCTCGTCCGCGCCCATGCCGCGGAGGTAAGGGTGAATCGGTAGTAGGTCTTCCGGGCGACGGGCGTCCGGACGGGTGGTCGTGGCCGCGATCTGGCCTAGGTAGCTCTCGGCGGTTCGCTCCCAGGTGTAGCGCTCCGTGACGCGCCGGCGCCCCCGGTCGCTGAAGGTCTGCCACGCGTCGCGATCTCCGATGACGCGCAATAGACCGGCGGCGATATCCTCAGGATCTCTAGGGTCGACCAGCACCCCGTACTCAGTCCCGCACGTGCGCAGGCTCTCACTCGGACCTCCGTTCTTGGTCACGATCAATGGCAGGCCGGCGGCAGCGGCCTCCAAGGGGGCCAGTCCAAAGGGCTCATAGTGAGACGTAAGCGCGAAGACCGACCTCTGTCGTGCCAGGAAGCGATAGGCCGCAGCGAGGGCTCGCTGACCGCGCAGGGCGAAAGCGCTGATTTTCCCCCACAGCTGGTGCTCTTCAATCACACCGTGGATCTGTTTCAGCACCTCTCTCTCGGGTGGTGCGGCCCGGGTGGCGTCGTGTAGTGGCTCGTTGAGCGCGCCGGTGAAGAGCACCAAGTTCGCGCTAGCCTGCAGGTCAGGTGATCCTGCGAAGGCCTTGAGCAGGCCGATGTGGTTTTTCTTGGCATCAAGACGGCTGGCCGCCACGATAGCGGGAAGGCCCACGCGCTCGGCATCGAGGTCGCGACGGAGCATTGCGCGCACATAGGCCTGGGTCGCGGCCTCATCGTCGTTCACGACGTTGTGGTCAAAGATCTGCAGGTTGACCCCCGGTGCAATGACAGCGAATCGGCGGTCGTCCTGAACATCGACGGCGTCTCGATAGACGTGGTGTGCGTACTGCTCGAATCGTTCCTGGCGTGTGCTTGTGATATTGACTGCCGAGCGGTTCATACTCAGTCGCTCGGCCACGATCCGCGAGGCAAAATGGTGATAGGCGTTGAGATCCGCCAGATTGGCGTTCGTCACGCCCAACTGATCCATCTTCTGCGCGCCAAGCGAGTGCCCCGTCCAGGTGAAGGGGATGCCGGTCTCCTCCTCCAGGAGTACCCCACTGAGACCACCGTCGGCGTAGTGAGTCGTGAAGGCATCGGGCAAGGCCCCCTCCTGCCTGTAGAAGGCCAGGATGTTAGGTACCCAGGATCCTCCGATGTGCGGCCAGAGCCGTTCTTTTCTTAGAAACCGATCCGGCCCAGCGGGCAAGCGTAAAATCCGCAGATTGGGGCAGTCCGGATAGCTGTCCACTGCTTGCGCGAACTCGGGCCAGTCGGCGTCGATGATCTGTCGGGTTATGATGTCGACGGTATGGCCCAGCTTCGTCATCGCGATGGCGGTCTGTTTGACATAGACAAGTTGCCCGCCGAAATCGGGGTGCTCCGTCCAGTAACGGTCGTGAGCATCAAAGTTCCCCTGCGGGTTCAAAAACGCGATATGCATGGCTTTCCTCAGCTTCCTGTCTTCAGGTGCGGTCACATTCTGCGTCAGACGGTGAAGAGGTCAAGGGTCTTCGCCTGCTCATCGTCGCCCTCGAATCTCGTGTTTGCACTCTTGGTGCCTCTCTGTATACTTGGACGCGGTACCCCGTGGTCACAGTGGTCTCAGCTGGAAGGCAAGGAGTGAGCTTTGGATCGCCAGCGCATCCTCTTCATTGTTGGGCTACGCTCGGTCGAGCGCGAGATACTCCCCGGCTTGACTGATCGGTACGAGGTGGTGGTCGCGTCCCTGCGTCGTGAAGCCCTTGCATCGATCGACGAGTCCCCGCCCGATCTCGTCCTTGTTGACGTCCCATCGATCCGTTTCGATGTTCAGCGCTTTTGCGATACGCTCAGTGCCCTGCCGGTGCCGGTTCCCACGATGCTTCTCTTGGGCAAAGGCATGCGTCTTGACCAGATGCCTCAGGCGAATGGCTATCTGCGCCACCCCTTTTCGAGCGGTCAGCTGCTGCGGCGCCTCAGTCGGGCCGTTCCCACGGACGTTCGTGAGACGTCCGAATGGCGGGGGCTATGTCTGGATACCGAGAATCGCCTCTTGATCTGGAATGTCCAACAGATTCCCCTGACGCCCAAGCAGACCTCCCTGTGTTTGATATTCCTGGAATCGCCGGATACGATCATCACCCGCGAGCAGCTCATGAAAGAGGTCTGGGGGACCGATTTCATGGGTGATACGCGGACGTTGGATGTGCACATCCACTGGCTCAGGAAAGCCCTGGCCCAGGCCGCTGCGCCCTTTGAGTTGGTAACGGAGCGGGGCGTCGGCTATCGTTTGATCTCCGAGCAAGCGTAACCTCTGCTCGACGGAGGCTTACCTACGTGTCCGGACTGAAGCGATACGGCTGCGTCGGGTTGGTGGCCCTCTGCCTGCTGTTGGGACAGAGCCGGCCTCGTACCACACCGGTCGCCGGGGCCGGTGCTGGGGGAGACCTCACGCGCATCGCTTTTGCCTCTCGAGACGAGCTGACCTTCCTTGCTCAGCAGCTCGATGTGTGGGAGGTCAGCGACACGCCTCCCGATCGTGCGACGCGCGATCAGGATGCCGGCGGCAGCGTCGTGGCCTGGGTCACACCGTCCGAGGTGGCTTGGCTCATGGAGCGCGGCTTTCCGGTCGAGCTGATAACCTCTCCCGCGGTGCAGCCCGCGGCGATTCCTAACGCTCCCTGCTACCGAACGATCGAGGAGCTCTACGCGCAGTTGGACCTCTGGGCAGATACTTATCCGACACTGACGCGGTTGGTCACCATCGGTCACAGCTACGAGGGCCGTCCGCTGTTGATGCTGCAGCTCACCCGTCAGGAGTCCGAGCCCCAGCAGGCGGACGGGCTGGCGGAGAGGCCGGTCCTCTTCCTCATTGCCAATATCCACGGACGCGAGTTGATCACGCCCGAGGTAGCGATGGCCTTCGTAGACCATCTGCTGAAGGGGTATGGGCACGATCCCGACGCGACCTGGTTGCTGGAGCACCATCGCGTTGAGGTTCTGGTGAGCGCCAATCCCGATGGGCACGTGCGCAACGAGGCGGGCGTGCCGTGGGCCTACTGGCGCAAGAACGCGAATCCCTCATACGATGACTGCTTCGGCACGCACTTCGGCGTCGATCTCAACCGCAACTCCAGCTTTGCCTGGGGCGCCGCCGGCACCCATCCCTGTATGGAGACCTATCAGGGCCCGTGGGCGGTCTCCGAGCATGAGACCGAGGCGATCGAGAGCTTGGTGCAGGAGATGTTCCCTGATCGGCGTGAAGCGGATGAGGGGGCAGCGGCCCCGGAGGACGTGTCAGGCCTCTTCATCTCGCTGCACAGCTATGGTAATCTGGTCCTTTGGCCTTGGGGGCACACCTATGCCGAGGCTCCCAACGCCGTCGAGCTGGCGCGATTGGGGGAGCGCTTCGCTGCGGCCAACGGCTATGTGGCCAAACAGGCGAGTCTACTCTACCCGGCGTCGGGGACCACCGATGACTTTGTCTATGGCGAGCTGGGCGTGCCGGCCTACACGTTTGAGATCGGCAGCAGCGTGGATGGCTTCTATCCGGCGTGCGAGCGCTACGAGGATCTCGTGCGCCCTAATCTTGACGCCCTGCTCTATGCGGCCAAAGTGGCCCGAGCACCCTATCAGTTACCCGCCGGACCGGACGCTCTGCACGTTGTCGCTCGCGGGATGTCTCTGGATTCGCAGCTAGCCCTCACGATCACTGCACAGATCGACGCGGGTCTGGTAGGAACCGACGTGGCGATAACGGATGCAGAAGTCTACTATGATGTGCCGCCGTGGGAGGGGGGTCAGCCGACGCCGCTGCCGGCGGTGGATGGCGCATTCGACAGCGCTGTCGAACGCGTCACCGGCACACTGACCGTGACGTCGGCAGGCGACCTGGGCGTCACGTCGCGACCCCTCGTCTTCGTGCGTGGGCGCGACGGTAGCGGCGCGTGGGGACCGGTCTCGGCGGCTTTTGTCGACACGACCGTGACGACAACGCTCTACTTTCCCTACGTCATCCGCTCGCCGGAGGTGCTCTCGCCATGATCAAAGCTCGTGCGCTGACTACAAAGCGCCGGATAGGTCGGTGGTTATCCGGGCTCGTCGTTCTTGCCGTGGCGCTCGCGGCTCCGGCGCATAGCAGTTACGCCCTTGAGGGCGCAACGTGGGATGAGGTGCTGGTGGTCCTGCACGAGCAGGCGGGCACCGTAGAGCTGTCCTCCTTGAGCGCCCGCGCGCCGAGCAGCGTGGCGGTCGCTGACCATCTCTGGCAGACGGCTCAACCGTCACAACAGCCGCTGAAAGCCTGGCTTGACCGACGGGGCTTGAGCTATCGTGCCTACTATATCGTCAACGCGCTGCTCGTGCGCAACGATGGGCCGATGCGGCTCAGCCGTGCATTCTTGGAGGAGTTGGCGCGGCGCCCCGAAGTTGCCCACGTCCTCACCAATCCCCGGATCTCCGCCGGCATCGAGCCCGTTGACCCCCGGGTGCCGGCGCCCGCATCCGCGACAGCCGTTGAGTGGGGCGTGCAGCGGATCGGAGCCCCGCAGGTATGGGCGCTGGGCTACCGGGGTGAGGGCGTCGTCGTCGCGGGTCAGGATACCGGCTATCAATGGAATCACCCGGCGCTCATCGCGCAGTACCGCGGCTGGGACGGTTTCACTGCCGACCACGACTACAACTGGCACGATGCCATCCACGTCGCGGGCGGATCGTGTCCGCCGGACAGCCCCGTCCCCTGTGATGACCACGGACATGGCACGCACACGATGGGCACGATGGTGGGCGATGACGGTGCCGGCAACCGGATCGGTGTCGCCCCAGGGGCGCAGTGGATCGGCTGCCGCAATATGCAGCAGGGCGTGGGCACACCGGCGAGCTACATCGAGTGCTTCGAGTTCTTCCTGGCGCCCTATCCGGTGGGTGGCGACGCCTCCCAGCGCGACCCTTCCCGGGCCCCCCACGTGATCAACAACTCCTGGAGCTGCCCGCCCTCCGAGGGCTGCGACGCGGAGCACATCGCGTTGTTGGAGCAGACCGTGAATGCGGTGCGTGCCGCGGGCATTCTGGTGGTCGCCTCCGCGGGTAACAGCGGGCCGACGTGCGGCACGGTGAGTGCTCCACCGGGGATGTATGATGCCGCCTACAGCGTAGGGGCCACGGACAGCTCTGACGCCATCGCTGCTTTCAGCAGCCGGGGTACCGGGAGCGACCTGATCAAGCCCGACCTTGCGGCGCCGGGTGTCGGGGTCCGGTCAAGCGTGCCGGGGGGGTACACGTGGATGTCGGGCACCTCGATGGCCTCACCGCATGTGGCGGGCGCGGCTGCGCTGCTCTGGTCGGCTCGTCCCGACCTGCTCGGCGAGGTCGCTACGACGGAGTATCTCCTAAATACGACAGCGGTCGCGCGCACGTCGAGCCAGTGCGGCGATGAAGCGGAGGCCGTCCCGAACACCGTCTATGGATGGGGGCGTCTGGATGCATACAGGGCTGTGGAGAGGGCCACGGCGGGCACGCTGTTGGGTGTCGTGAGCGATCTGGCCGGCGGGCCGCTGGGCGGTGTCGACATCCGTGCGCAGCGGCTAGAGGGCGGCCTGTGGGAGACGTGGTCTGCTGCCGGAGGGGCCTACCTGCTGAAGCCT
This sequence comes from uncultured Anaerolineales bacterium, assembly GCA_964650935.1. Taxonomy (GTDB): domain Bacteria; phylum Chloroflexota; class Anaerolineae; order B4-G1; family SLSP01; genus PWVB01. Next base: position 19,328 of record CAZYYC010000003.1, on the reverse strand, counting down.
GTCTCGGGAACGTATACGATCACGGCGGCACTGGCCGGCTATCAGGAGGTCGCCTACGATGCGATCCGGGTCACCGCCGGTCTCACGACGACCCTCGACATCGTTCTGCACGTGGAGACGATGTTGCACCTCTATCTTCCCCTCGTCGTGCACTGATCTGTTGAGCGTGGATTGTCCTCTGCGCCTTCCGATGTAAGATGCTTCCTAACCATGAAACGACTTGCGGCGTTTGTTCTCGGTATTGTGGCAGGTATCGGCCTGGCGATGCTGATCGGGTGGGTGCTCTTCCCCATGCAGCGGGAGGAGATCCGCCCGGCCTCCATGCGCGCTGACTATCAGGTTGAGTACGTGCGCCTCGTCGCCCTCGCGTACAGTGCCGATAACGATCTGGCCCGGGCCGAGCAGCGCCTGCGTGCTCTGGAGGGTGAGCCTTTCACAGCGCCTCTGGTCGAGGTGACCGAACGCTGGATTCAGGAGGGACGTGGGGCAGAGTTGATCGTGCCTTTCGTCCGGTTGGCGCGCGCGCTCCGTGTGGATTCCCCGGAGATGGCCCCCTACCTGCTCGGAGGTGCGGAATGAAGCTCTGGGGCGTGGTGGTCGTTGGTCTGTTGTTGGGCCTCGCCGGAGGCCTGATCACCACATGGTTCGTGGTGCCCTTGACCTATGTCGACACCTATCCTCCCATGCTCGCTCCGCGTTACCGACAGGATTGGGCGCGGATGGTCGTGTGGGGGTATGCGATTGAGGGTAATTGGGATCGAACGCAGGTACGCCTGCTCAATCTTGCGGAGGACGAGGTCGCCGCTGCCGCGACCGATGTCCTGAACCACGCGGTGGTTCAGGGCCATCCTCTAGAGGTCATTCAGCGCATCGCTCGCCTGGCTGCCGACTACGGGGCCTCCGGCCCCGGTGTGGCGGTCTATCTCGATGGGGGCGGCATGCTCATCGACACGACGCCACCTGTCGTGCCGCCGGCTCCTTCCGGGTCATCCGCCCTCACCCCGACACTTGCCGGCTCGGTCCCGACCGTCACACCGACCGCGACGCGGCGCTCCCGACCGACCGTCACCCCTACGCCGCTGCCGACACCCGAGCCACCGTTCCGCATCGTCTCACAGACGCTGACCTGCGCACTCGAACCCGTCATCGCGATCTCGCTCGAGGTGTCACGCACCCTCGAGGTCCGTGGTCGCGAGATATCGGAGCAGGTGGGACTGCCGATGCGTGAGATCTGGTTGATCTGGGAGAGCGGTGCGGACCGAGCCATCACGGGCTTCCGGCCCGACATTGGGCTGGGCTATGCCGACTTTGATGTGGAACCGGGACACGCCTACAATCTCTATATCGACAGCCCGACGGGCCCGCCGGTGTTGACGGTGCAGATTGAACCTTGCCCTCCGGACGAAGGGGAGGGCTGGGTCTCGCGACAGCTCATCTTGTGGGAGGAGGTCGATCCGGAGGTGACGCCTACCGCCACATCGACGTCTGCTGAGACGCTGACACCTACGCCCGCGCTTACTCCCACGCCCGGGGACTAGCGAAACGAGGGATACCCGCCGGGCAGGTCGGGCCAGGATAGGCCCCGGGGCGCCGGCATTGCGCGTTGGGACTCTTGGCTTATAATGAAAGCATATGCACGATGAGGAGGTGTGAAAATGCGCAAGTTCTTTGTGTTCCTTGTCGGTTTCCTGTTGGGGATCTGGACAGGGGGGATGCTGTCGCTGCTCTTTGCTCCTGAGTCAGGGTCTGAGTTGCAGCACCGGATTCGAGAGGGTGTGGAGGAGTTGGTTCAGGAAGGGAAGACGGCTGCCGAGACCCGGCGGCATGAGCTAGAAGAGCAACTGGAATCCTTCAAGCAGGGACGACCCATCACACTACAGACAGCAGAGGATAGGCCCGAAGCTGCCTAGCCGGCGTTGCCACGAAAAACAGCGGGGGACAGGCCCCCGCTGTTTGCATGTCCCGATCGTGCGGTCACGACGTTGCTTCAACGAAGGCCTTGAAGAGCGGCAGCATCGAGGTCGAGTGCCTGAGCATGGCCTCGGGATGCCACTGCACGCCGAGGCAGAAGGGGTGGTGCGGCAGTTCCGTGGCCTCGATGATGCCGTCGGGGGCGTAGGCGACCACGTCAAGGCCCCGCCCAGGCTCCGAGACCGCCTGATGGTGAGCGCTGTTCACCGAAAAGCGTGTGCCACCGAGCGCACGGGCAAGATGGCTCTCTGCCTGAATCCGGACCTCGTGAACGGTAGTCTCCATGGGTCGCCCCGGGACGTAGGCGTGGTCCAGGGTATCGCTGCGCTCGGTCATAATATCCTGGAGCAGCGTGCCTCCCAGAGAGACGTTGAGCACCTGATAGCCACGGCAGATCCCCAAGAGGGGGCGATCCAGGCTCAGCCAGCGCTCAACCAGCCCCAGTTCCGCGTAGTCGCGTGTCTCGTCGATACGTCCTGTCCAGGCCTGCTGCTCCTGCCCGTACGCCGCGGGGGCAATGTCCTCGCCGCCACTCAGGAGTAGCCCGTCCAGCTTCCGGAGTAGGCTTGGCCAATCGTCCTCGTGCATGATGGGAGGGAGAACGACCGGCGTGCCACCGGCGCGTTGGATCGCCCGCGTGTAGGTGGCTCCCACGGAGTGCATCGGGGTGCTAAGCAATCGGGCGGAAGTGTCCTTCCGCCCGGTAATGCCGATCAGGGGCCTGATGTGCGTGGCCAGTGGACGATCCTAGACGCGGCGTTCCTTCAGGCGTGCGGAGCGACCGCGGAGGTTGCGGAGGTAGTAGAGCTGGGCACGGCGCACCTTGGCGTGGCGCAAGACCTCGACCCGCTCGATGCGCGGTGAGTGCAGGAGGAAGGTACGCTCAACGCCGATGCCGTGCGATGCAATCCGGCGCACGGTGAAGTTTGCATTGACCGTCGTGCCTTTGCGCAGACGGATGATGGTACCCTGGAAGGGCTGAACGCGCTCGCGCTCTCCCTCAACAATGCGGACATGGACGCGAACTGTATC
>CAZYYC010000003.1:0-16225 GCA_964650935.1 uncultured Anaerolineales bacterium | reverse complement strand
GCTGAACGCGCTCGCGCTCTCCCTCAACAATGCGGACATGGACGCGAACTGTATCTCCGACGTTCAGCTCAGGTACGCTCGAACTGGGCTTGACCATCTGGCGTTCTAATGATTCGACCAGGTTCATGATTATCTATCCTCTCCCCGAGACGTTGCCTTCATCAAGCCGTCAGTAAGTGACGGCGAAGGGGCATTATACCATATTCCTTAATCGCTGCAATCTCGACTTGATGACTGACGACACCTATTTCACGCGGACGCGCCAACCTGCCTGCAGATAGTCCGGATCTCGCGGCAGGCCACGACTCTCCCAGAGGTGGGCGTTCCAGCCCCAGAACTGCTCACGCTTGAGGCCGTGGCGCGAGATCAGTCCCCACACCGTATCGCTGGGCCTCACCGTGACGTAGACCGGCTGCGCGACTGTGGCGGCGCTCACCGGTGCACTGAGGTTGCCGTCATCTCGGATTGGGACGCGCCCGTCGGTCTCCAGGCAGGCGATGTTAACGGCTTGGAGCATCGGCCACAGGGCCTTCTCCGTGTTGGCTGCGTGGAAGATGCTGAAGAAGTCTGTGCCGTGCCGCGCGACGCCCTCGACCCACGGGATGAAGTTCTCCGGGAGAATCTCCTCACCGTCAACACCATGGCGGGGCGATAGGACGGGAAAGACGGAGGGGGTCTTGTCCCAGATCAGGCTCAGATCCCCCAGCCCCTGATAGATATCCTGGTCGATCATCTGCGTCGCATCGTCCGACCAAGCCGAGAAGCAGAGGGGCATCCATCCACCTTGGCATATCGGGACGATGGCCTCCAGGGCCGCTGTCTGGGGCAGATAGGGTAGCGGGGGCGAGGCCAGCAGCAGACGATCTCTGGGGATCTCAACGTTGATCAGCGCTTCCGTCAACCTGTGCGCGAGGGTTCCATCCCCCGCCGGCGCCGAGAGCGCCGTTGCCCGTTCCGGTGTGAGGAAGAGTACGACCGCCTCGTAGCCGCGACTTAGGGCCTCCACCACGGCCCTCTGCGCGTCTTGAGGAGCTCGTGCGGTCAGCTCAACCCAGGCCAAGGGGATGATGCCCAGAGAGCGTGTGCGCTGCATCATCTCGCGCGCCGTCTCTGGGTAATAGATCGGTCCGTGCCCCACCTTGATCAGGAGGTGCGTGCCACCGATCCGGGTTGCCATCTCCACAGCCCGCTCAAAGTCGTGTGAATACGCGAGCCAGACACCTTTGCCACACAGATATGCCATCTATCTCTCCATCCGGTCAATTCCTCGATTATAGTCCTCCTCGGTTAGACGGCAAGGAATCGGTAAGACTGAGACCTTGACAACCATCGCCGGCTCTTTACAATGAGCAGCACGTGTCCGTGCGCCACGATTGGACGTCTTAGTGCTCAGGGGGAACCGATGCGACTCGATGGGCGTGCACCTCATACACTTCGTCCGCTGACGATTGAGCTCTCACCGCTTCATTACGCGGAGGGGTCGGCGTTGGTGCGCCTGGGCGAGACGCAGGTGCTTTGCGCCGTTACGGTTGAGGAGCGCGTCCCACCGTGGCTGCAGGGTAGGGGACAGGCGTGGGTGACGGCAGAGTATGCGCTGCTGCCCCGCTCCACCCATACTCGCACGCCGCGCGCTCACATTCAGGGCGGGCGCGCCCAGGAGGTGCGGCGCCTGATCGGTCGGAGTCTGCGGCGAGCCGTCCGGCTGGACCTGCTCGGTGAGCTGACGCTGACCGTCGACTGCGACGTCATCCAGGCCGACGGCGGCACGCGCACCGCGGCGATCAACGGCGGTTATGTGGCGCTCGCGTTGGCGGTGCAGTCGCTGGTCGAGGCTGCGCAGGTCCCCCACGAGGCCCTGTCGGCACCTGTCGCGGCGATCAGCGTGGGCCGGGTGGACGGCGAGTTGCTCCTGGATCTGGCGTATGCGGAGGACTCGCGCGCCGAGATGGATCTCAATGTGGTGATGGATGCCTATGGACGTTTCGTCGAGGTCCAGGGGACGGCGGAAGGTGAGCCGGTGGCACGAGACGAGTTGGATGCCCTGCTGGATCTCGCCGCGCAGGGCGTGCGCTCGGTCATTGACATCCAGCGTGAGGTGTTGGGGTGCGTTGGTATCGAACGCTGACACGCGGACAGCGCTGGATCTTGCTCTCTTTGGCGTCGGCCCTGGTCCTGGTCATCGCGCTCTTCGCCTGGACCATCTGGTCGACGCATCAGGCCGAGGCCCAGCAATCCGATCCATCTGACGCCGGGGTGCCCACGCCCACTGCGACGGTCACACGAACGGCTACGCCGACCCGTCAGCCCTCTCCCACATCGACGCCGCCCCCGGTGACCGAGGCGGCAGCCGCGTTTGACGTCTTTCGCGCCGGCGTGATCGCTCAAAGGGTCGCGGATGCTCGCGAATCCCGCACACGCTGGGGGACGCCGCTCACGGTGGTCGATCAGACCGGTATGGCGCGGGTCCTCTATACCCACTTTGAGGAGAGCCCTCCGCTCGCGATGCGCCTTCAGCCGATACTGCAAGCGCTGAACCTCGGGTATGACGACACCTTGCGCCTCGATGTGGTGAGCCAGGCTGAAGAGACGGCAGCCTTCTACGTGCCTGAGCTGGAGGAGCTCTACCTGCGCCGCGATTGGGATGGGTCGATTGACACGCTGGAGCTCCAGCTGGCCTATGGCTACGCTCGCGCGTTGCCTGATCAGTTCGGCGATCTCAGCACGCTGCTGGATGAGGCGACCTCGCTTGACCTCCAGATCGCGCTGGCAGCTGTGGCAGAGGGGGAGGCCATGGTCTCGGTCTGGTTGCTCAATGATGTGGTGCCGTCCGATCCCTCTGCGGTGTCTGCTGACGCCGAATCGCTGCGTGCCTTGGTCGCGCCGGTGGTCTGCCCGCGCTGGCAGGAGCCGGCCCCATGGCTGGACGCGCTCTCCTGTCTGGCTTTTGATGTCGGTGTGCCTTTCGTGACAGCTCAGTATCAGGCGGGGGGTGTGGAGGCGATGGATGAGATCGTGCTCCGCCCCCCGCGCTCCACAGAGCAGCTGCTGTATCCCGAGCGCTATGCCGCATCCGATGAGCCGCGCGTGATCGCCCCCCTGGAACCCGGGCTCGGCAGCGATTGGCGTCTGTTGGCGAGCGAGACGTTGGGTGAGGCCCTGATGAGCCGCGTTCTTGCGGCGTGGGGTCGCGTAGAGGACTCGGAGACGCGCCCGCTGGAATGGGGGGGAGACCTATTGCAGGTATGGACAACGCAGGAGGACGATCCGTCGGCGAGAGACAAGGTTGCCGTCTGGCAGATCGACCTTGACGACGTACGTGCTGCTCTTCGATTCGCCTCAGAGCTCCAAGAGCTGCTTCCGCGGGCGCTTTTCGACGGGCGAGTGATGCGCACCGACGTGCCGGAGTCGCTGGTTGGGGGCCACTGGTGGGCCGGAAGGGCAGGAGCGGTCACGCTTCAGCGACGTGCTAACCAGGTTCGCCTGGTCTGGGGCAGCGATCCCGATGTGGTCGAATACGTCGGCGTGGCGGCGGTACCCTGACGCGCCGCTCAATGCCGGAGATCCGCGGATGAAATCGACTGAGCTCCGCGCTGGAGGCCACTGGCGGGTGTCTTTCGGGGAAGCGATCGTGCTATTAGGCTTATTGGCTACAGGCGCATTGGGGGCCTGGACGCTCTGGACCTTGGGGAGCCGCTTTCACCGCTTGATCTACACCTCTCGCGAGCTGGAACAGCTTCCGGAGCAACCGGTCGCCATCGTCTTCGGAGCGGGGTACTGGCCGAGCGGCGCGTTGAGCCTGATCCTTCAGGAGCGCTTAGATGCCGCGATCGAACTCTACGCGACCGGTCGTGTGGAGAAGCTGCTCTTCAGCGGTGACAATCGCGTCGTCGACTATAACGAGCCCGCACGGATGCGCGAGTACGCTTTGGACCAGGGCGTGCCCGATGAGGATATTGTGCTCGACTATGCCGGGCGCCGAACCTATGATACCTGCTATCGCGCGCGTGAGATCTTCGGTGTGCGCAAGGCCATACTGGTCACGCAACGCTACCACCTGCCGCGCGCCCTGGAGACATGCCGTGGCTTGGGGCTCGACGTGGTGGGCTTCAGCGCTAACCGCTATCGTCATCGCGGCACCTACCTGATCCGCTACCGGCTGCGCGAGATCCCGGCCCTCTGGTTGGCCTGGTGGCAGGTCTATGTCACCCGCCCGCAGCCCGTGTTGGGCGAACCGTTGCCCATCTTTTGACAGCCGACACATAAGTTGGACCTCGCAAGGAGAATAAGACGTATGACATCAGTCTATGGTTTTGAGTTGCTTGAGGAGCAGGAGATTCCCGAGCTCAATACGCTCGCCAAACGTTACCGCCACACGCAGACCGGCGCTGAACTGCTATCTTTGGAGAACGCCGATGAGAACAAGGTCTTCGGTATCAGCTTTCGCACGCCGCCGCCCGATTCCACCGGGCTGCCGCACATTATGGAGCACTCGGTGCTCTGCGGATCGCGCAAGTATCCGGTGAAGGAACCGTTCGTTGAGCTCATGAAGGGGTCGCTCAACACCTTCCTGAATGCGATGACCTTCAGTGACAAGACCTGCTACCCCGTGGCAAGCCAGAACCTGCAGGACTTCTATAACCTTATGGAGGTCTACCTCGACGCCGTCTTCTTCCCGCGCATCACGCCCGAGATCCTGGAGCAGGAGGGATGGCACTATGAGCTGGATGATCCCCATGCCCCGTTGTCGTACAAGGGCGTGGTCTTCAACGAGATGAAGGGGGCCTACGCATCGCCGGAGAGCCTGGTGGCGCGCTACAGCGAGCAGTCGCTCTTCCCCGACAATGCCTACGGCTTCGACTCCGGCGGCGACCCCGAGGTCATCCCGCAGCTGACCTATGAGCAGTTCAAGGCCTTCCACGCGACCTACTATCATCCCGGCAACGCGCGCATCTTCTTCTATGGGGATGACGACCCCGAGGAGCGGCTGCGCTTGGTGGCAGCGTATCTCGATGATCCGGCGTGGGAGGCGCAGCCGAACGACGTGGGCGACGTCGCCGAACGCAGCGCTATTGAACTGCAGCCGCGCCTTGCGGCACCGCGGCGCTTGACCTACCCCTATCCCGTGGGGGAGGAGCAGGCACCCAAGTCGATGATCACGGTGAACTGGCTGCTGCCCGAGAACAGTGACCCTACGTTGACGCTGGCGTTGGGCATCCTTTCCTACGCCCTTATCGATACGCCGGCTTCACCCCTGCGCAAGGCTCTGATCGATTCGGGGCTGGGTGAGGACGTGATCGGCGGCGGGCTGGATGACTCGTTACGCCAGCTCACTTTCTCCGCCGGGCTCAAGGGGGTCGATCCGGACAACGTCGATCGCGTCGAGGCCCTGATTCTCACGACGTTGGAGGAACTGGTACGCGACGGGATCGAGCGCGAGACGCTTGAGGCCGCCATCAACACCGTAGAGTTCCGGCTGCGCGAGCAAAACACCGGTCACTACCCGCGAGGCCTCTTCGTCATGCTCCAGGCGCTGACGACGTGGCTGCACGACGGCGATCCCTTCGTCTCGATCGCCTTTGAGGACGCGCTGCAGGCGGTCAAAGCTCAGTTTGAGACCGGTGGGCGTATCTTTGAAGCCCTGATCGAGCAGCACCTGCTGACCAATACCCATCGGGCGACCGTGATCCTCACGCCCGATCCCGAGCTGCAGGACCGGCAGGACGCGGCTGAGAAGGCGCGGTTGGCTGCCGCCAAGGCCGCAATGAGCGAGGACGAGCTGACGTCTGTCATCGAACGTGCTCAGCGCCTGAAGGTCCTGCAGGAGCAACCCGATCTACCTGAGGCGCTTGAGACCATTCCCAGCCTGGGTCTGGAGGATCTGGATCCTGAGCCCAAGTCGGTGCCCTCCGAGGAGCTGGTACTCGCAGGGGTCCCCGTGCTCTATCACGACCTCTTCACCAACGGCATCCTCTACCTCGATCTGGGTTTCGATCTCCGCGCCCTGCCGCAGGAGCTGTTGCCCTATACTGAGCTTTTCGTCTCTGCCCTGCTGGAGCTCGGCACGGAGACCGAGGACTTCGTCAAGCTCACGCAGCGCATCGGTCGCCGGACCGGTGGTATCTCTCCGACGAACTTCATCTCCACGGTGCGCGATTCAGGGGCGACCGCGGCGTGGACCTTCCTGCGGAGCAAGGCGACGACCCACCAGGTCGCGGACCTGCTTGCGATCCTGCGCGACATCCTGCTGACGGTTAAACTGGATAACCAGCCGCGCTTTATGCAGCTTCTGTTGGAGAAGAAAGCGCGCGAGGAGGCCGGTTTGGTCCCCGGCGGACATCGCGTGGCGATCACACGGCTGCGCGCCAAGTTCAGCGAGGCCCACTGGGCGAGCGAGCAGATCAGCGGGCTCTCCTACCTCTTCGTCTTGCGTAAGCTGGCCGACGAGGTGACCTCGGAGTGGCCGAGCGTGTTGGAGAAGCTGGAGGCCGTGCGGGGCCTGTTGATCAACCGCAGTGCCCTGCTCTGCAACGTCACCGTGGATGCTGAAGCCTGGGCCGGGATCGCGCCGCAGCTCGGCGCCCTCCTGGCAGCCCTCCCCGAGGGCCCGTCTGAGCGCGCGACCTGGTCGCCGACCTATGATGTCGCGCCCGAGGGGTTGACCCTGCCGGCGAACGTCAACTACGTGAGCAAGGGGGCCAACCTCTTTGAGCTGGGCTACCGGCGCCATGGATCGACGGAGGTGATCTCTCACTATCTCCGCAGCACGTGGCTCTGGGAGCGGGTGCGCGTCCAGGGTGGGGCCTACGGCGGTTTCTGCGTCTTCGAACCCCACGCCGGGACCTTCGGCTATGTCTCCTATCGCGACCCGAATCTGCTCCAGACGCTGGATATCTATGACGCGACGGCGACCTTCTTGGAGACGGTTGATCTCTCCCAGGAGGAGTTGGTCAAGGGCATCATCGGCGCGATCGGGAATATCGATGCCTACCAGCTGCCCGATGCTAAGGGGTTCAGCGCCCTCTCACGCCACCTGATCCGCTACACCGATGAGGAGCGACGACAGTACCGCAGCGAGCTGCTGGCGACGACCGTCGACGACTTCCGAGCCTTTGCTGAGGTGGCACGGGCCGTTGCTGCCTCTGGGCGCGTTGTGGTGGTCGGCTCGCCGGCGGCGATTCAGGCGGCGGAGGCCGAGCGAGCGCTGGGATTTGAGATCACCAAGGTGATGTGAACGAAGGATAAGGCAAACGAAGCTAACAAGGAGGGGGGACTCTATGACCTGGCCGACACGAGAGGAAGCATGGGAGCTGCTGAACGAATATACTAAGACGCCCAGCCTGATCCACCACGCCCTGGCGGTTGAGGCGGGCATGCGCGCCTATGCGCGCCGCTTCGGCGAGGATGAAGAGCGCTGGGGCATCGTGGGTCTGATCCACGACTTCGAATATGAACAGTATCCGGATCTGGGTCCCGAGGGGCATCCCTTCAAGGGCACCGAGATCCTGCGTGAGAAGGGTTGGCCCGAGGAGCTGATCCGGGGTGTGCAGGCGCACGCGCCCGATCTCACCGGGGTGACGTTGGAGACGCATATGGAGAAGGCGATCTATGCCGTCGATGAACTCACCGGGTTGATCGCCGCGGTAGCTCTGGTCCGGCCCAGCAAGTCGATCCTCGACGTCAAGGTGAGCTCGGTGAGGAAGAAGTGGAAGGACCGCGGCTTCGCCGCCGGCGTGAAGCGCGAGGACGTGGAGACCGGGGCCGAGATGCTGGGTGTGCCGTTGGCCGAGCACATCGGTGTGGTCCTGGAGGCTATGCAAGAGATCGCTGAGCCGTTGGGTCTCGCGGGCTAACCCCGTACCGAGCCCGATGCTTGTCAGGTGGCATCGGGCGTTATCCGAGAGGAGGACGAGCATGGCGTGGCGCAGCGTGAACCTGGGTCGAAAGCTGCTGCTCGTCATGCTCTTCTCCATCCTCCTCAGTGCCGGTCCGCGCGCTGTGGGCGGCACCTCGGGCGAGCGCTCCGCGGATCCTGATTCGATCGAGACCGCAGCGTCATCTGACGCTGCGGTCTTTTCGACGACCACGATCTCGATCCCGACCTATCCCTATGCCGCCTACCTGACCGACGCCTACAATGCCGGCTATGGGATGACCTACCCGGTCCTGGACTGGGGGCGCTACAACGCCGCCAACCCGGTGCCGGTGCCCAAGACCTATCAACTTCTGGTCCTCGAGAACGCCTATCTCAAGGTGACGCTGCTGCCCGAGCTGGGAGGGCGTCTCTACCAGCTGATCGAGAAGGCCACCGGTCAGAATCAGCTTTACCAGAACCCCGTGATCAAGCCGACCTCGTGGGGGCCGCCCGAACAGGGCTGGTGGCTCGCCGTCGGCGGCATCGAGTGGTGCCTGCCGGTCGACGAACACGGCTACTTCTCCGGCGTCCCCTGGACCTGGGACGTGGTCTCCTCGACCGCCGGTGTGACGGTCACTGTCCACGCGCCCACCGGCAGCTCCGCGAAAGTGCGTGCCGCCGTGAGCGTCTTCCTGCCGTCGGACCGTGCCTACGTCGCCGTCGAGCCCTACCTGGAGAACCCGACGTATGCGCCCGTCGATGTGAAGTTCTGGATCAATGCGGCTCTCGCGCCGGGAGCGGCAAATGCGCCGACCGAGGGGCTCTCCTTCGTGCTCAACGCCCCCGAGATGGCGGTGCACTCCACCGGCGACAGCCGCCTGCCCGGCGCCTACCCGACGATGCCGACGGCGCCCGACCATCGCTTCACCTGGCCCGTCTATGAGGGCGTCGATTACAGTGCACTGCGCAACTGGAACGAGTGGCTGGGCTTCTTCGAGTATCCCCAGGCTGTGAGGGGCTATGCCGGCGTCTACGACCGGCTCCAGGACGCGGGGGTTACTCGTGTCTTCCCGCCCGATGTCGCCGTAGGCAGCAAGGCCTTCGCGACGGGGTGGGCCCACGCCCTCGACTGGCGCACGTGGACCGACGGCGCCAAGTCGGGCGGCGTCGAGCTCCATGGCGGGCCCGCGCCCACATTCTGGGACACGACGCGGATCGCGCCCTACGGGCACCTCACCTGGCGCGAGATCTGGTACCCCGTGGTCGCGTTGGGCGACCTCTCTGCCGCGACCGCCGAGGCAGCCCTTCGCGTGACCGTCTCGGCCGATCGCCTGCGGGTAGGCGTTCATCCGACGCGTGCCTGGGCCGCGGGCGAGACCGAGCTCTTTGTCTGGGACCGCACCACCTGTACCGAGCTGGCCCACTGGACGATGCCGGTGATGGGGCCCGACCGGTTCTACCAGGGCAACCTCACGGTGGGGGAGCGCTCGCCCGACCAGCTCGCGGTGGCCTACGTCGACGCCGACCATAACGTCCTGGCGTCTTACGGCCCTACGGACTGCCTGGGCTACGTTCAACCCGACCCGCACCTAGGCTACGGCATCAACCTCCGGGACCCGGCGCGTGCCGCGAGCCTTGTCGAGCCCCTGGGCTTCGAGTGGGTCAAGCTGTGGGAGGAATACGCCGGTCTGCCCTCCGCCGCGCTCACCCAACACGTGCTCTACAACATCAGCTGTGGCGCCTGGGTGGATGATCTCGCCGGCTGGCGCAGCCACGTCCGGACCGTGGCTCAGGCGGGTTTGGACCGGGTGCAGGCCTATGAGATCTGCAATGAGCCCAACATCCGCACCACGGGCTGGGGAGGACAGGCGCCCAACCCGCAGCGCTTCGCGGAGATGCTCTGCATCGCGCGGCAGGAGATCAAGGCGGTCGATCCGCATGCGCTGGTGATCAGCGGGGGGCTGGCACCGGTGGGCCGCATCCCGCCGCCGTGGCCCTGCGGCGAGGGCAACAACTGCGACGCGATGGACGAGCGCCTCTACACGGAGGCCCTGCTCTTCGCCGGCGGCGGTGACTGTATCGACGCCTTCGGCTACCATCCCTACGGCTTCGCCTATCCCCCCGAGCGCGAGCCCGATCTGGTCAGCAATGGTTTCGCCTTCCGTGGCGTCGAGGTCGTGCGTGACCTCCTGGTCGAGCGCGGATACGGGAACCTGCCCGTCTGGTTCACCGAGTTCGGGTGGATCCGCGCGCCCGCCGAGGACGGCTATGAGCTGGGGTGCGATGCGGATCCTGGCTACGGCACCTACTTCGCCTGGCAGGAGGTCGATGCCGCGACCCAGGCAGCCTATCTGGGGCGCGCCTTCGCCTACGCCGACACCCACTGGCCCTGGGTGGAGGGGATGTTCGTCTGGAACCTTGATTGGCACGACTATCGTACCTGGATCCCCTGTTTCCACAGCCGCTACTACGCCCTGCGCCGTCAAGATGGTACGACGCTGGGCGCTCCTACGCCGGCGTACGCGGCACTTGGGGCGATGGAGAAGCGTCCCGGTCCGCTCACGGGGCCGGTGCTCGCCGTCTCGCCCGCGACAGTGGGGCTGCTCGCCGAGGTCGACGATCCTCGCGTGCTGACCACGTCGCTCCTGATCCGCAATCTCGGCAGCGGCACCTTCACGTGGACCGCAACGCTCTCGCCCACCAGCACGCTGACGCCTGTCCTGGCGCCCCTGACCGGCGCTCAGGGCGAGCGCCTCTGGGTCACGGTGGATACAACGGGGTTGTCGCTTGGCGTCTATACCGCCACGCTGCGCATCGATGCGGCGCCGGGGGAGGTCTCGGGTTCTCCGCAGCGTGCGGACGTGGTGCTCCGCGTCGTGGAAGAGCTCCGACGCACCTACTTGCCGGCGATCCTCAAGGCCTACGCCTCGCCGTCGCAACCCCCTCCGGCCCAGACCCCAATGCCGGTCGAGCCCGGCAACCCGGTAGGACCGTCGAAGATCGGTTTCCACGCGATCGCCGATGGCGGGGTCACCGATGTCGTGCAGCAGGTGCACCAGGGCGGCGGGCACGTTGCCTTGGTGAAGGGGCTCTCCTTCGGCTATCTCTGCGAGGTCAAGCAGCTCTCGCCCCAGACCATCACGATCGGACGCTGGGCAGACCACGTCTGGGAGGCCGTGCTCCCCACGGGCGACCCGGCGCAGAAGGCCGGTGACTATATGCGGAAGCATATGGCCCAGTGGGCGCCCTATAAGTCTTGCGTCGACTACTGGGAGGTCCTCAACGAGGTCGACCCGCCGACGCCGGAGGGCCACGCGTGGCTGGGCGAATTCTTCAAGGCGGCGATGCCCATCGCGGAGGCCAACGGCTACCGGCTGGCGCTCTTCTCCTATAGCATGGGCGTGCCGGAGCTCTGGGAGTGGGAGGCCATCGCCACGACCGGTGTCTTTGCCCGCGCGCAGGCCGGCGGGCACATCCTCTCGCTCCACGAATACGGCGGGCCTCTGTTGAGCGACCGCTGGGGCGAGCCCATGCCGCAGTATGCCGAGCAATCGCTGGATGACCCTGCCATCCCCCTCTATCCCGACCGGGGTGTGCTCGGAGGGCGCTACCGCCACCTCTATCGCGACATCCTCATCCCCCGGGGCGAGGTGATCCCGCTGGCGATCACCGAGGTGAACCTCGCCATCGAGGACCCCGACGAGCGCGCAGACGACTTCCTGGAGGACCTCCTCTGGTACGACGACCGCCTGCGCGAGGACGACTACGTCCTGGGGATGGCGATCTTCACGTTGGGTGGGCAGATCGCCAATTGGGGGCACTTCGACTATCAGGACTTCCTGCCGGAGCTGGGCGCGCGCATCGTCTCGCTGAGTGAGCCTTAGTGGCTAGTTAACCTGCTCCTTGAGATCTGTCATCCTGAGCGGAGCGAAGGATCTGAGCGCTCGGGGCCCTCCCACACGCTGTAGAGCGCATTATCCAGCCCCAACCGCGCCAGGATCCGCCCCACGCTCTGATCCACCAGCGCCTCGACTGTCGTGGGGCGTGCGTAGAACGCCGGGAGCGGCGGGAAGATCACCGCACCGATCTCCGCCGCCTGCACCATCAGCCGCAGGTGCCCCAGGTGGAGCGGCGTCTCGCGCACGGCGAGGATGAGGGTGCGCCCCTCCTTCAACGTGACGTCGGCGGCGCGGACCAGCAGGTTGTCGGTGTAGCTGTTGGCGACGGCGGAGAGCGTCTTCATCGAGCAGGGTGCGATCACCATGCCGTCGGTCGCGAACGACCCGCTGGCGATGGGGGCGCCGATCTCGTCCGCGTCGTAGCTGTACGTCGCGATCGCCCGCAGGTCGGCGGCGGTCTGCGCCGTCTCCTCGACCAGCGTCATCTCGCCGGGCGACGTGATCACCAGGTGGGTCTCGACGCCGAGCGCCGCCAGCGCCTCCAGCAGCCGCACGCCGTAGATCGCCCCGCTCGCGCCGCTGATCCCCACCACGATCCGCCGCACCGTATCCCTTTGAAAGCTTGCCATAGTGCGCTATTATAGCCTCCGTTGCACTGCCGCCAATCACAAGTCGCGGGGCCGACAACTGACAACTGACAACCGACAACTGGAAACTGATCCGAAGGAGCCATCGATGACCGACCACGACCGCGCATCGCGCGCCCGCCGACCGATCCGTGTGATCAACAGCGTCGCGCCGATCCGCATCTGCGACAACGGCGGCTGGACCGACACATGGTTCGCCGAGCACGGCAAGATCTTCAACATCGGCGTCTACCCCTACGTCGAGGTGCAGATCGAGGTCTATCCCTATGAGCGTGGGGCGGATCGCATCGTGCTCTACGCCGAGAACTATGGCGAGCGCTTCGTCGTGAACCCTGATGAGCCGGGCTGGGACCACCACCCGTTGCTCGAGGCCTCGATCGAGCGCATGGGCGTGCCCGACGACCTGGCGATCCAGGCCACGATCTATTCCGAGGCGCCCAGCGGCTGCTCGACCGGTACCTCGGCGGCGGTGACCGTCGCCCTGATCGGCGCGCTCGACCGGCTCACGCCCGGGCAACTGACCCCGCACGAGGTCGCCTACACCGCCCACGCCGTCGAGAGCGAGATGCTCAAGCAGCAGTCGGGCATCCAGGATCAGCTCTGCTCCGCCTATGGCGGCATCAACTACATCGAGATGACGCACTACCCCTACGCCAGCGTCTCCCAGATCTTCGTACCTAACACCACCTGGTGGGAGCTGGAGCGGCGGCTGGCCCTGATCTACCTGGGCAAGTCCCACGTCTCGTCGCACGTCCACGAGAAGGTCATCGCCGAGTTGGAGGATGAGGGGCCCGAGACCCGGCGGCTGCAGGACCTGCGCGTAACCGCGGAGAAGTCGCGCGACGCGGTCTACGCCGGCGACTTCGCGGCGCTGGGCGCGGCGATGATCGAGAACACCGCGGCCCAGGGCCGCCTACACCACGAACTGATCAGCCACGACGCGCATCGCGTCATCGACGTCGCCAAGGCCTATGGCGCGATCGGGTGGAAGGTCAACGGCGCCGGCGGCGAGGGCGGGTCGGTGACGCTGCTCTGCCCGCCGCAGAGCTACGTCAAGCGCGAGATGATCCGCGCCATCGAGGCCGAGAACCAGCTCTACCGCAACATTCCCATCTACCTGAGCCGCTACGGTCTGCGCATCTGGGAACAGGATCAGGCCAACGGCGGCTGTTGAGCTTCTCTCCCTTCCGGGTTGCTTCTCCACCTCCCCAGCAACCCGGAAGGTTCTGCCGACATGACCGCACACCGGAGCAGGGGATCTAGCGCACGACCTTGAGCGCCAGGTGCACCTCGAAGGGGGCGAAGTCACGGTCGCTGTGGAGTAGCCATAGGTCGTTGGAGATGGCGAAGGTGGCTATCAGGCAATCAACCGTCTGAGGCATCAACCAACCACATCTTCGGTTCGTTCCATTCGCAGCGCGTCGAGGTCGCCCTCCCAGGTGAGCTGTCCGCGGAGGGTGCGCACCTTCTCCTGGCGCCTCAGTCGCGTCAGCACGCGCAGCGCTTCCTCGATGACAGCTCGCTTGGTCTTCAGGCCTGTCAACGCCAAGGCCTCCTCGATCAGATCTTGATCCAGCACCACATTGGTACGCACGGTCTCGCTCATCTCACTACCTCCAACGTTGATGTGTATATTACACCGCATTCATGTGTATAGCGAAGCGTGATGCCTCTACTGATCCGGTGCCCCGGAAGGGGTTGAGATGGCAGCTTCAAGATAGGTGCTGTTGAGGGGACTTGCGCTACGCCACCCGGCAGGGCAGCAGCTAGCGCCCGGTGAGCAGCAGCCGGTGCGCCGCGGCGCGCTCGACGTCCTCGTGGGCGTAGAGCATCGGGTGGTACGCTCCTGACCTCCACGCGGCGATCTGGTCATCGTAGTGCGGGCTGCCCAGGCGCCCCGACTGCCCCGGCGTGAGCACGCTCACCGAGTTCCGCACGTCGCCCAGATCGACGATCATGCGGTAGGGCGGTCCGCTGAACGAGGTGGGCTCCTCTGTGGCCTGGTGGAGCGCGCAGATGGTGTGCCCGTCGCCGCCGACCTCGAACGGCCCCCGGTTGAGGACTCTGCCCAGGAGTTTTTGCCGGCCCAGGACGTGCCCGAAGGTCAACCGGTGGCGCTTGCCCCAGGCCCAGTCCCGCGGCGCGGGGCCGCACGCGGCGCGCAGCTCGTCCACGGCCCGGGCCAGCGCCAGGCGCAGCACGTCATCGCGGAGCTCCCCGTTCCCCAGATCGAACCAGGCGGCATCGGGTTGGGCCAGCACGTGCTCCAACCACCACCAGGTCCGGTCGCCGAGCGGGACGTCGTCGCCCAGCACCGGCGTGAGCAGCAGCGTCGCCAGCTCGCGGCGCAGTGCCTGGTAGAGCGCCGCGGCGGGGCTATCGGCGGAGAGCGCGCCGTCCCACCCCCGCAGGAGCGACGCCGCGGGTTCCAGCGCCTCGTCGACCTCGAGCTCGCGCACGTAGCCGGCCACCGTCCGCGCCATCGGCGAGACCACGTCGAGGTGCATCTGCCGGATGAAGTCGATGTCAATCGCCGCCCGGCTCTCCAACAGCTCCACAATGCGCAGCGCCCGGTTGCCTGAGAGACAGCGCACCCCCAGGTCATAGGTATGGGGATACGACGCATCCGTCACGGCGTTGTTCGCCGAGACGATGGTGCCCGCCGGCGGGTTCTCGAGGTGGGGCAGCGCCTCGAAGGGCACGGTGCCGATCCACTCGTGTTCGCCGGTCCAGCCGGGCACCGGCAGGCGCCCGTCGCCTTTGGCGCGGATGGGGATCGTGCCGGGGAAACTGTAGCCGATGTTGCCCTCAACGTCGGCATAGACGAAGTTCTGGATCGGCGAATCCCAGCCGCGCAGCGCCTCGTGAAAGGCCCGGACGTCGCGCGCGCCCATCATCGCCGTGAGCGCATCCATCATCTTCGAGGGCGCCAGCGCCGTCCAGCGCAGGGCCGGCGCCGGATCGTCGCCGAGCTCGGGGAAGAGGGCGCTGACAATGGGGCCGTGGCGCGTGATGATGATCTCCTCGTGGACCGGATCGCCCCCCTTCACCTCGATCGTCTCGTGCAGCACCTCCGCCTCGTAGCGCTGCCCTTCATACGCGACCTCGACACGCCCGTCGTCGGTGCGGTGCAGGCGCTCCATAACCAGGTCCTGCACGTCGGGCATCCCGTCGGTGAGGCCCCAGGCGACGTGCCCGTTGTGCCCCGAGACGACGCCCGGAATGCCGGGGAAGGTGACGCCGGTGACGTCCAGGTCGCCGGTGACGAGGTGGTTCTCGTACCAGATCGCCGGGAGCGTCATCGCCAGGTGCATATCATTGGCGAGCAGCGGGCTGCCCGTCGCCGTGCGCGAGCCGTGGAGCACCCAATTGTTGCTGCCCAGGCCCTCGTCGGCGTCCGGCGCGCTGCCCGCCTCTACGGTGCCCGCCTTGGCGGCGCGCCGCAGGGTCGCGTCCATCACGCGCGGCCAATGGTCCAGGTAGGGTGGAAAGAGGTCGGCGGCCCGTGCCGCGCCCAGCTGCTCGACCAGTTTGGCGCGGGAAGCCTCCTGTCGCGCGTCGGTGCAGAGGATCCAGGCCATCACCTTGATCCACGAGAGCGTATCGGCGGGGACCCACGGCGCGGGCCGGGCGCGCAGCAGCCGGAACTCGAGGGGAAGGCGCTCCTGCTCGATGCAGGCGTTGACGCCGGCGGCGTAGGCCTCGAGCAGCGCCGGCGTCTCGGGGCTGAGCAGCGCCGCCTCCTGCTCGGCGACGCGGCGCAGCAGCAGCGTGCGCATCCGGCGGTCGGCATCCACCGCCGCGGGGCCCAGCAGCTCGGCAAGGCG
>CAZYYC010000002.1:0-48527 GCA_964650935.1 uncultured Anaerolineales bacterium | reverse complement strand
AGGGCCACGAGGCCTGTCCGTGCCGTCCGGTCGTCCAGTAGACCTCCCAAGCAGCCGCCTCGGCCTCCGGGCCGTTCACCCGCCGCCAATAGGCGTTCTTCAGGTTGACCATCGCGAGATGCGGCCACACCACGTCGAGCGCCAGGTCGAGGTCGTTGCCGTCGAGCGCCTCGTGCGCTGCGTCCCAGACGATGCCGATGCTGCGAGGATCGTAGGAGGCCACGAGTCGCTGCAGGCCCACCGCGTTCGCGACGAAGCGCCCGTAGTGGTTCTGCACGCCCAGCTGCACGCCGTAACGCTCCAGCAGCGGCAGAAGCGCGTCGTACTCGCGCCGGTAGCGCGCCTCGGCCTCGGGGTACGGCTCCCCCCTCGCGACCGGCGCCATTACCCGGATCGTCGGCACGCCGGCTTCAGCACACGCCACGATGGTCGCCTCATCCGTAGGCCCGGCCACGCTCAGGATCTTGACCCCGTGCCGGTCCAGCGTCTGAGCGGCCTGCGGCAGCTCTGCGACACGCTGCGGCTCGACCTGATACCCGGGCCGCACGGGAAGCTCAATCCCATCGAATCCCAGCGTCGACACCAACACGCCCAACTCGTCCAGCGACAGCCCGGGCCGGGGCTTGGTGAAGACCGAAAGACGGATGCCGTCCATCATTTTGAGCACCTCCATCGTTGTGCTGTTACGCTAGGGAACCCTTCTTCGGAGAACATATCGACCCGCGAAAGGCAATCGGCGCCTTTGCGGGGTGAGCGAGCTCGCGTCACACCGCACGATCCCAGACCATCTCGGGATAGCTCCGCCGGAAACCGGCCCTCTCGAGGATCGGCGCACCGGGACTGTCGAGGATGGGTTCGCCGTTCCAGCTCTCCACACGGATGCGCCGCTCGAAGCCCGCCAGATGCGCGAGCAGCGCCACCATCGCCTGCGTCAACAACTCCTCCTCCGCCCCCGCCAGCGTGGTCAGGTCACTGCCGCCGGCGGCAGCCACCAGCAGCGGCAGCCCGCGATGCTGCACCACCCAGGTCGAGGGGACGCGCGTAAAGGTCAGCGGTTCGCCGGCCCCGTCCGCCGGACCATCATCCCGGGTCGGGCCGTAGAGGTTCGCCGGGTCACAGGCGCTCATCACCACCAGCGCATCCGCGTCGCCGGCCGGATCGCGCAGCGCCCGCAGCTGCTCGACCACGTCCGGCAGCGCGAACTGCAAGCCCGGCAGCCCCTGGACGAAGTAGCCGCGGCGGATCTCGCCGCGCAGCTCCATCCGCTGCAAGGTAGGGTAGATCAGGCCCCAGTCCCAAGCGCCAATCTCGTCGTCCAGGCACACCCGCGTGACCACGCCATAGCGTGCCAATAGCTGGCGGGCCTGGCGCGCCGCCCGCTCCCCATCGGGGACGGCTTTGCCCATGATGCCGAAGCGATGCACCGGCGTCCAGCGCCCCACCCAGCGAGGTGCAGCCGGCGTCACAACCGGCGCCCGCTGCTCCAACCGCTGACGCACCCGCTGCTTCGCCGAGCGATAGCGCGCGGGGTCGGACAGCCGCGTGACCCGACGCGAGCCCAACCCCAGATCCGCCCGACGGCGAGCCAGTTCCTCCTCGAACGCACTGACCGCGTGTCCGCTCTCCGCTCGACCCCCGCCACCTGGTCGCTCACCCGCTGCCGGCACATCGAGGATCGCCCGCAGCGCCTCCAGGCTGTCGTTGGTCACCAAACCGGCCATCACCAGCTCCACCAGCGCCTGCTCGATCGCGGGCACCTCCAGGTCCAGCGCGGCGGCAAGGTCATTGAGAAAGGCGGCGCCCTCCGACTTCAGAAAGGCATACACCTCGCGTGAGACCTCACTGAACCCGTCCAGACCCTTCGGCGCGGGCTCGAGGAAGACGTGGCCCTCGCCGCGGAAGAGGAAGCGCACCCGGCTTCGCCGCGGATCCGCGCCGCCCGACCCGATCCAGGCGAGCTCGCCGCTCTGACAGAGCGCCGCGAGCTCCGCCGGCTGGTAGTCGCGCAGCCGCAGCGGCAGCACGTCGCGTTCCCACACCGGGCCGACGACGGGCGCGGCGCGCAGCTGCTGCAGCACCGCGGCAAGCGCCCCCTCGCCCGCTAGCCGCTCGCCGGGGTGAAGATGCTGTCGACGCGCCAGGAAGTCCGCATAGGTCGAGAAGGGCACGGGCTGCACCTCGTTGCGCAAGATACGCATCGTGCGCCGGTGGATCTGCTCCAGGGCACGGCGATCGACGAACTCAGCCTCGACCGTGGCCCCCTCACGGCCCGCGCCCGGGGTGAAGCGCCCATGCACCAGCTCCCGCGCCTCGACGAGCTCCTCCAGCGCCGCCTCAAGCCAATCACGAGGGAAGGCGTAGCGCGCCAGGACGGCCTCCAGTGTCACTGGGCCCGCTTGCGCCAAGAAGCGCTCCAGGATCGCGCGGCGCGCCGCGTCGTCATCGACCGGTGCAGACGACGGCCTCCCCGCCGGCGTAAGGCCGAAGGCGGCGACATACTCGGCCTCATACTCCGCCGAGATCCAGCGCGTCTCGTGACCCCGAGACGTGGGGATCTCCAAACCCACCACACGCCCGGCGCCGGTCAGCCGCGCGATCCAGCCCGACGGATCGACCGACGCCCGCTGTGCGACCTCGCCGGAGGCGAGATCGCCGAGCTGCTGCAGGAGCACCGCCAACTCCTCGGCGGTGCGCACCCGTTGCGCCGGCGCCGTGCGCTGCAGCTGCTCCCGCACCGCCTCGATCGCCTCGGGCCTCAACAGCTCGTCGAGCTCGACGCCCTTCAGCAGGTCCTGCAACAGGTCACGGTTGACCGCCAGCGTCTGCAGCTGCTGTTCGGCCCGCGGCGTGTCCCACTCATACATCCGCACACTGATGAAGTCCCAGAGCAAGCTCTGCGCCACCGGCGAGGGCGTCAGCGACTCGACCACCACCAGCTCGATCGCCCCCTCCCGGATACCGGTCAGCACCTCCTCCAGGTGAGGTAGGTCGAGCACGTCCTGCAGACAGTCACGGTAGGTCTCGGCGATGATCGGGAAGTCGTCAAAGTGCCGCACGACCTGCAATAGATCCCGCGCACGCAACCGCTGCAGCCAGAAGGGCGTGCGCCTGCCGCGCCCCAGGCCCGGCAACAACAGCGCGCGGGCCGCGTTCTGACGGAAGTGCGCGCCGAAGACCGCCGAATCGGGCAACTCCTTCAGGATCCGCTCGCGCGCCTCCACCGGCCCCATCTCCGCGATCACGTCCAGCGGGAACTCGGCCTCGGCATCCAGAAGGCGGAGCAGGATACCGTCGTCGTTCGTCTCCACCTCGATCTCGACGCCTGTCCGCTCCCGCAGCGCTCCGGCGAGCGCCAGCCCCCACGGTCCGTTCACGCGCCCGCCGAAAGGCGAATGGACCACCAATCGCGGGTCGCCCAGCGCATCCTCAAAGACCTCCACCAGGATCGTGCGATCCGACGACAGCGCACCGGCTTGCCCCAGCTGCCCGGCGAGGTAGTCCACCGTGTGCCAGGCCGATCGCCGGTCCAGCGCATACTGCTCGTGCAGCCAACCGAGCAGCCCCGCCACCTCGGGCGCCTCGCGCAGCTCGCGGATCTCGCCAAGATCCTCGAGGCCCAGATCCTGCGCGATCGCCACCAGGCGCTCGGCGACCTCGCGCCGGAACGCCCCCACCTTCACCCCCAGCTCATAGGGCCGCCACGGAAAGTCCCCGCGCCAGAAGGGCATCCGCGGCGTCGCGCCCGGAGCCGGGGCCACCGTCACCCGGTCGTCGGTCAGGTCGATCACACGCCACACCTGCGATCCGAGCATCATCGTGTCGCCGATGCGCGTCTCGAAGATGAACTCCTCGTCGAGCTCACCCAACTTGGTCTTGCCGTCGCTCAGATAGGCGCCGAAGGAGCCGCTGTCGGGGATCGTGCCGCCGTTGGTCAGGGCCATCATGCGCGAGCCGGGCAGCGCCGCCAGCCGGTTGTTCACCCGGTCCCAGCTCAGGCGCGGGCGCAGTTCGCGATACGATTGGCTGGGATAGCGCCCCGCCAGCATCTCCAGCGTCGCCTCGAAGGCACGCCACGACAGGTCGTGGTAGGCGTATGCACGGCGGACAAGGTTGAACAGCGCCTCGACCTCCTGCGTCTCCACCGACACCATCGCCACGATCTGCTGCGCCAACACGTCCAGCGGGTGGCGCGGCGTGTGCGTCGGCTCCACCTCGCCGCGCAGCATGCCCCCGGCGATCGCCGCCGCCTCCACAACATCCTCGCGATGCGTCGGGAAGATGCGCCCCTTGCTCGTCTGCCCCACCAGGTGACCCGAGCGTCCCACCCGCTGCAGGCCCTGCGCCACCGACTTGGGCGACTGCAGCTGCACGATCAGGTCGACCGAACCGATGTCGATGCCCAGCTCCAGGGACGAGGTCCCTACCAACACGGGCAGCTCCCCCGCCTTGAGCTGTCGCTCCATCTCCAGGCGGGCCTCCTTGGCGACGCTGCCGTGGTGGACCCGCACACGCGCAGCATCGTCTCGCAGCGCTGCCAGCCCTGTCCCGGTCGCCATCAGGCCCACGCCCTTCACCACACCGCCCTCGATGAGGCCCGTGGCGCGGCCCGACGCCTCCGCCGCCATCTGCTCGGTGAGCCGATCGGCGGTCTGCTCTGCCAGCCGGCGGTTGTTCGTGAAGACCAGCGTCGTCTTGTGGACGCGGATCAGGTCGAGCACCCGCGCGATCAGCGTGGGCCAGATCGAGCCGCCGGGCACGTTGCGGAAGTCGTCCAGCGGGGTTACGACCCGCAGATCGAGCGCCTTTTTGTACGCAGCGTCGACCACGGTCACGGGCCGCGGGCTCAACGACCTCGCTTCTCCCTCGCCCGACCAGGTGCCGCCACCCAGGAACCGCGCCACCTCCTCCAGAGGTCGGATCGTCGCCGACAGCCCCAGTCGCTGGACCTCCTCATCAGCCAGGGCCTGCAGCCGCTCCAGGCTCAGGGAAAGATGCACCCCGCGCTTGTTGCCGGCGAGAGTGTGGATCTCGTCGACGATCACCGTGTGGACGCTACGGAACATCTCGCGCGCCTTCGGGCTGGACAGCACCAGGTAGAGTGACTCGGGCGTCGTGATGAGGATGTGCGGCGGCTGCTTAAGCATCGCGCGCCGCTCGCGCTGGGGCGTATCACCCGAGCGCACCGCCACCCGTATCGACGGCAGCTCCAGGCCCAG
Organism: uncultured Anaerolineales bacterium; assembly: GCA_964650935.1. Classification (GTDB taxonomy): domain Bacteria; phylum Chloroflexota; class Anaerolineae; order B4-G1; family SLSP01; genus PWVB01. The sequence goes on along the minus strand of CAZYYC010000002.1, from coordinate 43,311 downwards.
CTCATCGGCCTTGCGCCGGATGCCTGCCAGCGGGCGACGCAGGTTACGGTGTACGTCGTTGTTGAGCGCCTTCAGCGGCGAGATGTAGATGAGGCGCACGCCGTCCGGCGCGCCCTCAGGCGAGGAGAGCTCGCGGAAGAGCTGATCGATCCCCCAAAGAAAGGCCGCCAGCGTCTTACCGGAGCCTGTGGGGGCCAGGATCAGGGTATGCTCGCCGCGCTGGATCGCGGGCCAGCCCTGAGCCTGCGGCGGTGTGGGCGCGCCGAAGGCCTCCTCAAACCAGGCGGCAACCGGCGTCAGAAACGAGGCCAGATTTTCATCCATAGAGTCAGTCCTGTCGCGCACATGAGATGCTCAGTATGCCCTAAGTATACGAAGGAACCTGTCATATTCCACATCCTCCCAACGGGGTTGCACTTAGCCGGTTTTGTTGTAGTCTACGCTTTGGTGCCGGGCGCCCGATCGCGCCGCCCAACACCATCAACACAGACAACGGCGAGTCGCTCGGTCGCTTGAGAGACCGCTTGATCATATGGGAAGGGGATACACAAGATGACACTGTCCTTTATGCAAGACCCGCAGTACTTCCTGACCTCCGAGTCGGTGACCGAGGGTCACCCTGACAAGATCTGCGACCAGATCTCCGATGCGGTGCTGGACGCAATCCTGGCTGAGGATCCTGATGCGCGCGTCGCCTGCGACTGCGTCGTGACCACCGGTTTGGTCGTCGTCACCGGCGAGATCACCACCTCGGCCTACGTCGAGATCGCCGACATCGCGCGGCGGACCATTGTCGACATCGGCTACGACCGCGCCAAGTACGGCTTCGACGGCGAGACCTGTGGCGTGATCGTCTCCATCAAAGAGCAGAGTGCCGACATCGCCCTCGGCGTGGACGAGGCCCTTGAGCACAAGCAGGGCCAGATGAGCGAGGACGACCGGATCGAGGCCATCGGCGCCGGCGATCAGGGTATGATGATCGGCTTTGCCTGCACCGAGACCCCGGAGCTCATGCCGCTCTCCATCTCGCTTGCGCACAAGCTCACCCGACGTCTCGCCGAGGTGCGCAAGGACGGCACCCTGCCCTACCTGCGTCCCGATGGTAAGAGCCAAGTGACCATCGAATACGCCTACGGCAAGCCCAAGCGCGTCGACACCGTCGTTGTCTCCAGCCAGCACCACCCCGACATCAGCCACGACCAGATCGAGGCGGATATCATCGAGCATGTCGTGAAGCCCGTCATCCCCGAGAGCTTCCTGGACGACGGGACCAAGTACCTCATCAACCCCACCGGGCGCTTCGTCACCGGTGGCCCCGCGGGCGACGCCGGATTGACGGGTCGCAAGGTCATCGTCGACACCTACGGGGGTGTGGCGCGCCACGGCGGCGGCGCCTTCTCAGGCAAGGACGCCACCAAGGTCGACCGTTCGGCAACCTATATGACCCGCTACATCGCGAAGAACATCGTGGCAGCCGGCATCGCCGAGCGCATTGAGGTGCAGCTAAGCTACGCTATCGGGGTCGCCCGGCCCACCAGCATCGCCGTCGAGACCTTCGGCACCGGCGTGATCCCCGACGAGAAGATCGTCGAGCTGATCGAGAAGAACTTCGATATGCGCCCCGGCGCGATCATCCGCGACCTGGGCCTGCGCCGCCCCATCTACAAGCAGGTCGCCGCTTACGGCCACTTCGGTCGCACCGACCTCGATGTCCCCTGGGAGCGCACCGATAAGGCGGCTACACTCAAGGAGCAGGCCGGTCTGGCCTAGCCCCACCGGAGAACGGTCACGTGCAGGAGCTCCTCGTATCATCGAGGGGCTCCTGATCTCGAAAAGCCCATGACCCAGGACCACAGCGAACCACGGAACCGCCTCAATCGTCTGACGACGGCGCTCTGCATCACCTCTGCCGCCCTCACCGGCTGGCTCTACGTCAAGCCGCGGACCCGCGGCCTCTCGACGAATCTGATCGGCTATGGTCTCAAGATCCTGGGCGGCGCCCTCGCACCGGTGTTGGCCCTGTTGGGGTGGGTCGGCACCCTGCTCGCCCGTCGGACGCGGCGGCCCCACATCGGCGCCTTGGGGGTGTTGGGGGCCCTGCTGGGCGCCCACTATATCCAGCGCATCACCACACCCGAGAGCGACGTTGACCGGGCCTTCCCGGTCAAATCCGAACCCGAGTCAAGACGGTTGAGCCGGCGCTGGCGGCTCGGTCAGGTCGCGACGCGGCCCCGCTCACGCGTGGTCCGCAACGTCACCTTTGCGACGGTGCCGGGTACCGATCGTGACCTGCTCTGCGATCTCTGGCAGCCCGAACCCGGCGTACCGCGCTCGGACATCGGTATCGTCTTCCTGCACGGTGGTGCCTGGCAGGCCTTCGACAAAGACGTCCTGACGCGCCCCTTTTTCCGCCATCTGACTGCCCAGGGCCACGTCATCATAGATGTCGCCTACCGCATGGCCCGCGAGACCGATATGCTCGGCATGCTCGGTGACGTCAAGCGTGCCGTCGCTTGGCTCAAGGCCAACGGACCGGCGCTTGGCGTGGATCCCACCCGCGTTGTGCTCGCAGGCGGATCGGCGGGCGGGCACCTGGCCTTGCTCGCTGCCTACACCTCGGGCGATCCCACCTACACGCCCGGGGACGTCCGCGGCGTCGACACGTCGGTCCGCGGCGTTGTCGCCTACTACCCCGTCGCCGATCTGCGCACCCTGACCGATCACTGGTCCGAGCAGTCGATGCATCCGCTGGCGACAGCGGCAGGCAAGGCCCTCGGCTACTTCCCGCAAGAGGGCTATCTGCCATGGTCCAAACTCGCCCAGCGACTCTTCGGGGCTCCGCTGTCTCAGCTTGACGAGGCCCTGCTCGCCTACTCGCCCATCGCCCACATCGGCCCCCATTGCCCGTCCACCCTGCTCATCCAGGGCCTGCATGACCACGTCATCCCGGTTGAGGACGTCATCGGGCTTCACCGGTCGCTCGTGGCAGCCGGAGCTGAAGCCGCGATCGTCAAGCTCCCGATGGTCGAACATGCCTTCGACCTCATCGCGCTGCAGATCTCCCCGCCCGCCCAGTCGGCCCTCTACGACGTCGATCGCTTCCTTACCCACCTCGCAACATAGCACCCAATTGCCCCCTCCTCCCTGTGACCCTATAATGGGGCCGCACGATTGTGGGATCACTTAACGGAGGAGGTAGTGTTATGGCAAAGAGCGGCTCCCCACTTCGCGTCGCGATCATCGGCACGGCCCGACGTTCCGGTTACCTCTATGGGCCGATCCTCAAAGCCCTTCCCCAGGACGTCGAGTTGGTCTCGGTCTGGGGCCGCAGTGATGCCTCAGCACAGCGCCTCGGGAACGAACTGAACGCGCCCTGGTTCACCGACCTGGACCGTCTGATGACGGAGACGGAACCCGCGATCGGCATCGTCTCCGTCGCCTACAGCGCCAACGGCGTGGTCGGCAAGCTAGCTGTCGACCATGGGCTGCACGTCCTCCTGGAGACCCCGATTGCGCACGATCTCGACGAAGCCGACGCGATCATCCACGCCGCCGAGGAGCAGCATCTCAAGGTGGAGGTGGCCGAGCAATTTCACCGCCGTCCCCTCGAGCAGCTCAAGCTGAAGTTGATCGCCTCAGGCCTCTTCGGCCAGGTCTACACCTCCTTCAACGACTATGGGGGGCATGGCTACCACGGCATCAGCGTCATGCGCAGCTACCTCGGCTTCGATGCTCGACCCATCCGCGTCACCGGCTCAATCCACTCCTACGACCTCGCACCCCACTGGGCGATGAATGCCGGCACCCGTGGGCCGCGCACCGAGACCCAGGAACACGGCATCATCGAGTTTGAGGGCGGTCAGGTGGGCGTTTTCCACTGGACCGACGTCGGCTACGACTCAGCGCTTCGCTGGTGGCGCAGCAGCCGCTTCATGGCGGAGAAGGGCATGGGGCTCACAACCGGTGTAGGGCTCGATGTCGAGGAAAGACTCTCGCTACTGGCGCCCGGGGGTGAAGCGCCGCGCTTCATCACGGTGGAACGTCGCTGGGAGCGCTGCGATGGCGGCGCGCTCGTGGCGATGGTCGCCCATACCGGCGACCCGGACCTGCCCATCGTGACCTGGGAGAACCCTTTCCGTCCCCGGATCCAGGGGCACGGTCCCCAATGGCACGATGACGAGATCGGCGTCGCCGGCTGTCTGCTGAGCCTCGTCGACGCCGTGCGCGACGACACCGATCCGACCTACGGTCCCCACCAGGCGCGCCTCGACCAGGCACTGATCCTAGCGATCCGCGAGTCCGCGAAACTCGGCGGACAACCCGTGGAGCTATAGACGCAACGAATAACGAACGATCCGGATCACCGGACAATCGTCGCCCGTCACGTAACGAAAGCAGAGGCACACGATGAGATTCGATCTCTTGCCGCCGCGCGAACAGATCGTCACCATCATGAAGCGCATCTACGGCTACAGCATGACGACGACATCCGGGGGCAATCTCTCGGTGTTGGATCCCGAGGGGGATATGTGGATCACGCCCGCCGGCATCGACAAAGGCGCGCTGACGCCCAGCGACATCATCTGCGTCAAGCCGGACGGCACCACCATCGGTCCTCACAGGCCCTCGTCGGAGTACCCTTTCCACCGCGCGATCTACGCCCGACGACCCGACTTCCGCGCCATCGTCCACGCTCATCCCCAGGCGCTGGTCGCCTTCAGCATCGTCCGCACCATCCCCAATACCAAGATCATTCCCCAGGCCCACTACGTCTGCGGCACCGTCGGCTATGCGCCCTATGCCCTCCCCGGCAGCGAGGAGCTGGGCAGCGCCATCGCCGCCACCTTCGGCGATGGCGTCGACATCGTCCTGCTCGAAAATCACGGTGTCGTCTCGGGAGGCGCGTCGCTGCTCGAGGCCTTTCAGCGGTTTGAGACGCTCGACTTCTGCGCGCGCACCCTGATACGGGCCAGAACCTTGGGCGAGGTCGGCTCTTTAACCGATGGGCAGATCGAGCGCTCACACCGGCGCGGCGAGAAATTGCCCAAGTTCAACCCCAAGACTCACGCCACGGCGGAGCTCACCTTGCGCAAGCAGGTCGTCGACGTTGTGCATCGCGCCTACGACCAGCGGCTGATGACCAGTACCGAAGGCACGGTCTCAGCCCGCATCGATGGCGACAGTTTCCTCATCACGCCCTTCGGTGTCGACCGCAAGTACCTGGATATCGAGGACATCGTGCTCGTCCGCAACGGGCGACGCGAGCGGCGCAAACAACCCAGCCGCGCGGTACGCCTGCATATGACGATCTACCGCGACCATCCCGAGATCGGCGCGATCATCACAGCTCAGCCGCCGAGCGCAACCGCCTACAGCATCACCGGGAAGAAACTCGACACCCGCACCATCCCCGAGAGCTACATCGTGCTGCGCGACATCCCTACCGTCCCCTATGGCGAGCAGTTCGATGATGGGGAGACGCTGTCGCGTCGCCTCGGCGAGCAGGTACCCGTCGCTCTACTGCAGAACGACGCGATCCTCACCACCGGTAAGGACCTGCCGCAGGCCTTCGACCGGCTGGAGGTCGCCGAGTTCAGTGCGACGGCCCTCATCGACACCTCGCACATCGGTGAGATGGTCCCCATCGGCGACGAGGCCCTGGCGGCGATCGAGGCGAAGTTCCTTTCCTGAGAGGCAAGCGCGCGCGACCTTGAGTTACCCACCACGTCACCTATAATCGGCTACGACACAATCAAGGAGGTCAACACCATGGAGTATCGTAAACTCGGACGCAGCGACCTTGAGGTCAGCACCATCTGTATGGGCTGCTGGGCCATTGGAGGCGACCAGGTCTGGGGAGAGCAAGACGAGCAGGAAGCTATCGCTGCCCTGCACACGGCGGTCGAGGTCGGCGTCAACTTCTTCGACAGTGCGGAGGCCTACGGCGGCGGGCGCTCCGAGGAGCTGATCGGCAAAGCGTTCAAGGATATGCGTCAGGACGTGATCATCGCCACCAAGGCATCCGGCGATCACGCACGCCCCGCAGAGCTGCGCCGGGCGTGTGAAGAGAGCCTGCAGCGCCTGCAGACCGACTATATCGATGTCTACTACCTCCACTGGCCCAACTGGGAGGTGCCCTTCGAGGAGACGCTGGGCGAGATGGCCCGGCTCCAGAACGAGGGCAAAGTGCGCTTCGCGGCCTGCTCCAACTTCGGCAAGCAGGACCTGTCCGCGCTCCTGCAGGTCGGTCGCATCGAGCTCAATCAACTAGCCTACAACCTGCTCTTCCGCTCCATCGAGCAGGAGATCATCCCCGCCTGCCTTGAGCACGGCGTCAGCGTAGCGGCCTACAGCCCTCTGCTGCACGGGATTCTCACCGGCAAGTTCGCCACCATCGATGACATCCCCGACGAGCGCGCCCGCACACGCCACTTCTCCTCCGAGCGGCGCCCGATGACGCGCCATGGGGGTCCGGGCGCCGAGGCCGAGACCGCGACGGCACTCACACGCATCCGCGAGATCTGCACCGAGGCCGACCTACCTATGACCAACGTCGCTCTCGCCTGGGTGTTGGCCCAGCCCGCGGTCGCCACCGTCATTGCCGGCGCCCGCAGCCCCGAGCAGATCACGGCGAACGTCAAAGCTGCCGAGTTGCAGCTCCCAGCCGATGTCCTTACTGCCCTGAACGAGGCCACCGACCCGCTCAAAGCCGCCTTCGGCACCAACGCCGACATGTGGGAGAGCGAACAGAACACGCGCATCAGATAGGACCAAGATGACAATGCACCCCAGCCACCAGGATGACACCTCCGCGCCCACCATGCGCGCTATCGGTCTCTTCGGCCTGCACGATCTGCGCGCCATCCAGATGCCCTATCCGGGCCATCCCGGACCCGGCGAGGTCCTGCTGAAAGTGGCCTCTGTCGGGATCTGCGGCTCAGACCACCACTACTACCATGAGGGCGCGATCGGCAGCGCCATCGTCGATGCCGGGATGGTGATGGGCCATGAGTTCTCGGGCTGGGTCGCTGCGGTGGGTGATGGTGTGGACGGACTCGAGATCGGTCAACTCGTGGCGGTCGAGCCCGCCATCCCGTGCGGCACCTGTGAGTCCTGCCTCCACGGTCATCCCAACCTCTGCCCCGAGGTCCTCTTCTGCGGATCGCCGAACCACGTCGGCGCTCTGGCGGACACCATCCGCATGCCCGCTGAGAACTGCTTTCCGCTGCCCGAGGGGATGACGCCTGATGAGGGCGCGATGCTCGAGCCCCTTGGCGTGGCGATCCACACGGTCGATCTGGCGCACCTCAAGGTCGGGGAGACCGTCGCGGTCCTGGGGGCCGGTCCCATCGGGCTCTTCACGGCAAGGCTAGCGCGTGCGGCAGGTGCCGGCGCCGTCTACGTCACAGAACCGCTCGCCTACCGGCGTGAGGTGGCGCTCTCTGGGGGAGCCGATGTAGCCTTCGATCCCACCAGCGAAGATGTCGTGGCTGCCATCCTCAAGGCCACGGGTGGACGGGGCGTCGACGTGGCCTTTGAGGCCGCCGGCGCTGACGAGACACCGGACCAGGCGGCTCAGGTCACGCGACCCGGTGGCAGAGTCGTGGTTGTGGGCATCCCCGACGATGATACGATGAGGATGTCGGCTTCGGTCGTGCGACGCAAGGGCTTGACCATCAAGCTCGTGCGACGGATGAAACACACCTATCCACGTGCAATCACGCTCGTGAAGTCGGGGACGATCGACGTCGCCCGGATGGCGACCCACGCCTTTTCCGCCGAGCAGGCGGATCAGGCCTTTGCGCTGGTCAACCGCTATGGCGACGGCGTGCTCCGAGCCGTCATCCGAATGAACCAACAGCCGTAGCAGCACGCGAACACACAGCATCTGTAGTTAAGGAGACGAAAATGACAAAGCTGAAGTTAGGGGTTATGGCCCCGCTCGAGGAGGGTCCCGAGGCGACCATCAACAAGGTCAAAGAATTTGAGCTCCCCACGTGTCAGGTGAGCTGCTGGCAGCGCAATCTGCTCAACGCAGAGATGGCCGACCGCCTGGCAGCCGCTGCCGACAAGGACGGCATTGAGATCACCACCATCTGGACCGGTATGGAGGGTCCGCACATCTGGGACTTCGTCCAGGGGCCCGTCCTGATCGGTCTGGTGCCTCTCGAAACCCAAGCCGAACGCGTGGCCACGCTCAAGGAGGGCTGCGACTTCGCCGTCCGGGTAGGCGTGCCGAGCATCACGACGCACGTGGGCTTCATCCCCGAAAGCCTGACCAATCCGCTCTATCCCCCGCTGCTCGACGCCCTGCGCGAGGTGGCGGAGTATTGCGGCGAGCGCGATGTCGAGCTCTGGTTCGAGACGGGGCAGGAGACACCGGTCGTGATGTTGCGCGTCTTCGAGGACCTGGGATACGCCAACCTCGGCGTGAACCTCGATCCCGCGAACCTTCTGATGTACGGCAAGGCCAACCCTATCGACGCGCTCGATATCTTCGGCAGCTACGTACGCGGCGTGCACGCCAAGGACGGCGAGTACCCCACCGGCGGTCGCGAGCTCGGTGTGGAAAAGCCCTTGGGCGAGGGGCGCGTCAACTTCCCGCTGCTCATCAAGAAGCTCAAGGGACTGGGCTACAGTGGCGCACTGACCATCGAACGCGAGATCACCGGCCCGCAGCAGATCGCGGACATCCGCCAGGCGATCAGCTTCCTGTCGGATCTCATCTAGGTGAACGGGATGATCCTGGATTCGTTCTCGCTCGCCGGCCGGGTCGGCATCGTCACCGGCGGAGGCCAGGGACTCGGCAAGACCTTCTGCCGTGCCTTTGCCGAGGCCGGGGCCGACATCGTCGTTGCCGAGATCAATCCGGAGACCGGGCCCGAGACCGCCGCCGAGATCGCAGATATGGGCCGCCGGTCGCTGTTCGTCCCGACGGACGTCAGCGACCGGTCCAGCGTACAGGCGATGGTGGACACGGCCTTGAGCACCTTCGGCAAGATCGACTTCCTGATGAACAACGCCGGGATCGTACAACACCTGGAGGCCGAGGACGTACAGCCTGAGGACTGGCGCCGCGTGCTCGACGTCAATGTGACCGGCGTCTTCTTCTGCTGCCAAGCTGTCGGGCGCCACATGATCGAGCGCCGGCAGGGCAGCATCATCAACATCGCCTCGATGTCCGGGCTCATCGTCAACGTCCCGCAGGCCCAGGCCTCCTACAACGCCTCAAAGGCAGCCGTCATCCACCTCACCAAATCCCTGGCGTCGGAGTGGGCCCCCTACCATATCAGGGTCAACGCGATTGCGCCCGGCTATATGAACACGGCGATGGCACGCCCCTTCTTTGAGGACCCCGCCATGGGTGGGGTCTGGATCAATGCGATTCCGATGAAGCGACCGGGTGAACCCGAGGAGCTGGCGCCGGCGGCGATCTTCCTGGCCTCGCCGGCTTCCAGCTACATGACCGGGTCAACCTTGGTGGTCGATGGCGGATACACCATTTGGTGATAAGGAAGGATCACTAGACCGATCGTGAGTCTTCTAAAGGGACTTCGCTGGTGGATCGCGGGCACCTTCGTGCCCTTCTTCCGGGGCCCGGATCCCCAGCACGTCCGGCAACGCAACATCTGGCACCTCTATCAGGACCTCTTCTGGTTGGGGCTGGCCTCCGCGGCGAGCACCTATATCAACGTCTACGCCATTCGCTTGGGAGCATCGAACCAGCTCATCGGATTGAGCGCCTCGATCCCGGCGCTGCTCATGGTTCTGTTGCGCATTCCGGCGGCTCAGATGATCGAGCGCTCGCCCGATCGGAAGTCACTGATCGTCAAGAGCCTCGCTGCCGGACGCTGTCTCTACCTGCTGATCTTCCTGCTCCCCTGGCTCGGTCGCCTGCCGTTGCTCCGTCAGATCCCCCAGGCGACGCTGCTCGTCTGGCTCGTGATTTTGATGGGCATCCCCACGATCCTCTCCTCAGCAGGCTGGGATACCTTCTTCGCCGCCATCGTGCCCGAGCAGCAGCGGGCGCGCGTCGTGGGCATGCGCAACACGATGACGCATCTGATCACGCTCTCCATCGTCCCGTTGATGGGCAGTTTCCTCGATTGGGCCACCTTTCCGTTCAACTACCAGGTCATCTTCCTGGTCGCCTTCGTCGGCGCGGCGGTCAGCACCTGGCACGTCAACCGCATCGACCTCCACCAGCCCCCGGCGCCGGCCAAGAAGCCCAGCGCCCCGAACCTTCGGGAGATCCGCGAGATCATCAGTGGCTCGCGCGAGTTCTCGGTCATCGTTCTGGGTACCTTCGCCTACCAGTGGGCCATCTCTCTGGCCTCGCCTCTCTTCACGATCTACTTCATCGAGACCCTGGGCGCAACGGACAGCTGGATCGGCTGGCGGACAACACTGGCGAGCATCGCCTCGATCATCGCCTACCGCTTCTGGCCCCGCCAGGTCGAACGACGTGGAGAGGCCAAGATCATCGCCCTGACCACCCCCTTGATGGCCCTTTACCCGTTGCTCACAGGGCTCAGTCAGTCGTTGACGATCAACTTTCTCATCGTCGTCATCCCCAACTTCGTCAGCGCCGCCGTGATGCTGTCGCGCTACAATATCCTGCTGCGCGTCTCACCGCCGGATCGACGCCCCACCTACATCGCGATCTACGCGATCCTGGTTAACGTCGCTGCCTTTATGGGGCCGCTTGTGGGCGTCGCCCTCGCTGACCGGATCGGCATGCCGGGCGTGTTCTTCCTATCGGCGACCTTTCGCCTCGTCGCAGGCGCCATCTACAGCCGGCTGGATCGGCCCTGGCCGAACCTTCACCTAGGAAGACGCTCATCAACCGACGACGGTCCGCCGAACTAGGATCCGACCTCAGTCGGTTGTCGGATCACCAGCCCCTGCTATACTACACGGAATCTTGTTGTTACAATCCTTCATAGTGCATCCAAAGGACTCAGACACAGGTAATCAACTATGCTCAAGCTGATATACAGAATTGCCGGGGTGATCCAATTTGCCATCGAGCGGTTAGTTCACCATCCCGGACTCACATTCCTTGCGCTTCTCGGTGTCATTCTCGCCGTCGGACTCGTCAGCAACGCCGCCTTCTTCGCCCAGGCTGTCGACCAGGTCATCCTCGACCAGGAGCTCGCCGAGTTCAGCCGCATGACGGGCCGTCCGCCCTTTTCCACGAGCGTCTACACTTTCCCCACATCTGAGAGCCCGATTTCAGTCGCTCTGGGTGAGGAACTCTCTCAGAACGTCGCCAGTACGCTGTCGGCAGAGGTCGGCCTACCCGTTGAGCATCTCAGGATGCAGATCCACAGCGGCAATATGATGCTCCAGCCCCCCGAGGGCGAGACTCAATACGCTGCCGGTGACTTCCTGGGTTCGGTCGACATCGCCTACGTCGAGAATGTCTCCGAGCATATGCGCATCATCGAAGGTGGTCCACTAGATCCCGCTACCACCTCAGGCGATGTGCTTGATGTGTGGATGCATACACGCCTTGCCGAGAAGATGGGGATCAATGTCGGCGATGAACTCGCCATCGGCATCAACGTGCGATCGGCAGGGACGCCCATCCGAATCGTCGGCATCTGGCAAGCAGAGGATCCCTCCAGCACCTACTGGTTTGAGAACCCCGACGCCACCCTGCAGAACGTCCTGCTGGTCCGGCGCGACGACTACATTGGCCGCATCCAGCCCCTCGTCCCCTCACGCAGCTGGTATGTGGCCTGGCACATTATTCTAGACGATGCGCACGTCTATCCCGAGCTCGCTCAGGAGTACCTCCGCGGTTTCTCCCGCGCCCAGGTCGTCATCAATCGCTATCTGCCCAGGGCGAGGATCAACACACCACCGCTTGGTCCTCTGGAGTCCTTTGTGACCCGCGGCGACACACTCACCGCGATCCTGCTCTCCTTCAACCTCCCCTCCTTCGGCTTCCTCCTCTACTTCCTGGTCCTCTCCTCCGCTATCATCGCACAGTGGCAGCAACGCGAGACGGCGATGCTCGTCGGTCGCGGTATGCGTCCCACCAGCATCCTCACGCTCACGCTCTTTGAGGAGCTCATTCTCTTCCTCTTTGGCTATCCCCTGGGTATCGGGCTCGGGATGATTCTCGCACGCGTGATGGGCAACACCTCCAGCTTCCTCAATTTCACCAGTCGCGCGCCGCTGCCGGTTGCACTCCGGGGCCTCAACGTCCCGGTCACGCTCGTCGCCCTGCTGGTCGCGCTGATCTCGCGGATGGTGCCGGCGGCCCGGGCGACGCGCCTCAGTGCCGTGGAGGTGGATCGTTCCCGATCCCGCCCCTCGAAGGGCCCCTTCTGGTACCGTGCCTATCTTGACTTCCTGCTCCTCATCCCGACCTACTATGCCTACCAGCAGGTCTCGCGCCATGGCTCCCTGTCAGCGCTCATCACCACCTCCCCCGCCGATCTCTACCAGGACCCGCTCCTTATCCTCGTCCCGGCCCTTTTCATTCTCACCGCTTCGCTGATGACGCTCCGCCTCTTCCCCTTCATCATGCGTGCCCTTGACTTCATCGCCAACCTCATCCCCTGGGCGACACCCCACCTGGCTCTGCGCCAGCTGGGTCGCCGCAGCCACACCTACATCAATCCTCTCCTGCTCGTCATCGTCTCGCTGGCCCTCGGCGTCTACATGCTGTCGATGGCAGCCAGCCTCGACCAATGGTTGGTCGATCGCATCTACTACGAGACCGGAGCCGACTTAGCCTTCAATGTTATGCCGCTCTCAGCCGACGGCACCTCCCCCACCACCGTCATCACCGGCGAATGGATCCCACAGCCCGGGAACTTCATGGATGTGCCCGGCATCGCCGCGGCTACGCCCGTGGGTAGCTATCCTATGACGACCCGGATGATGAATACCGGAAACGTGCGCGGTCGTTTTATGGCCATCGACCGCCTGACCTTCCCTCAGGTCGCTTGGTTCCGCAATGACTTCGCGGACGAGTCACTCGGTGCCCTGATGAACCGTCTCGCCGCCAACTCCAATGCCGTCCTCATCTCCCAGGAGCTTTTCGACGAGAACGAGTTCTTTATCGGCGACACGATCAATATCGGCATCGCTGTCAACTACGAATTCCATATCACCGATAGCTTCGTCGTCGTCGGCACCTACGACTACTTCCCCACCGTCTATGAGGAGGAGCAGCCCACGATCATCGGCAACCTCGATCACCTCAACTTCTTCGTCGGTATGCCCGTCCCGCACGGTGTCTGGGCTCGCGTCGACGGCACCACCGATCCGCGAGAGGTGCTCGCCGCCATTCCCTCGGTTCTCAATATCGCCACCAGCCGCGGCGGCGACGCCATCAATAACATCCGCACCGAGCAGGCCAAGTTCGAGCGCGTCGGCGTCTTCGGCACCCTCACGATCGGCTTCCTCGCCGCGGTCGTCATGGCCCTGATGGGCCTCCTGATCTACACCTATGCCTCCCTCCGCGAGCGCCTTGAGCGTTTCACCATCCTACGCGCCATCGGCATGCTCCGTCGCCAGATCACGGCTCAGGTCGTGATGGAATACGCCTTCCTGACGGCCTATGGGGCTATTGCCGGCGCCTTCATCGGCGCCTTCGCCTCCAATCTCTTCGTCCCCCTCTTTCGCTTCACGGGCCAGCAAGGCGTCCCGCTCCCACCCCTGATTCCCATCATCGCCGAGAATCAGGTCCGCTACCTCGTCTCCATCTTCGTCGCCGTGATCGTGACGCTCGAGGTCGCCGTCATCAGTCGAGCCCTCTCCAGGCGCGCTTTCAGCTTGCTCAAAGGCGTCTTTGGCTAGCCCTACGTCTCCACCGGGTGGTCTCTCCTTCCGGGTTGTCGGGCCCGCATCTGCTCGGGTCGACAGCCCGGAAGGCTGTATCTCTCTGTCCCTGACGTCCTTTTCCATCGACCCTAGCGCAGAAAGGAGCCCCGGATGACCAGCAAGATCCGTATCGGCATCATCGGCGTCGGCCTGATCGGCAAAGCCCATCTCCGCCGCTATCAACAGATTCCCGATGTCGAGATCGTCGCGCTTGCCGATATCGACGTGCCCGAAGGTCAACGCGTTGCCGAGACCTTCAACATCCCCAAGGTCTACACGAACGGCTACACTATGCTCAAGAACGAGCACCTCGATGCCGTCGACATCTGTCTTCACAACAATCTCCATATGGCAGGCACCCTAGCGGCCCTCCGCGCCGGCTGTCATGTTTACTGCGAGAAGCCGATGGCGGGCACCTATGTGGATGCCCTCACGATGCTCAACACCGCTCGCGAGCTCGACCTCCATCTCTCCATCCAGATTGCCAACCTCTTCGCCCCTGAGACCAAGGCCGCCAAGGCCCTCATCGACGCGGGCCGCCTCGGCAAGATCTACCACGCCCGATCCGCAGGGCATCGCCGCCGGGGGCGCCCCTTTGTCGATGGCTACGGGCGCAAGGAGTTCGTGGACAAATCCATTGCCGCCGGTGGGGCCTTCTTCGATATGGGCGTCTATCATATCGCGACCATCCTCTACCTCCTCGGCAACCCGAAGGTGGAGCGGATCACCGGAAAGACCTATCAGGAGACGGCCATTGACCCACGCCGCCGCGAGATGAGCAACTACAGTGTCGAGGAACTGGGTATGGGCTTCGCTCGCCTCGAGAACAACATTGGTTTTGATATCATCGAGGCGTGGGCGATCCATCTTGATACCCTGGGAAGTTCCTACGTCGTCGGATCCGAGGGCGGCGTCAAGCTCGATCCCTTCGGCTTTTTCCGCAACGATGGCGATCTCGCCCTCGATGCCACCGGCGACCTGGATCAGTTCAGCTACCGTCTCCACAACGTCCACGATCAGGGGGACGTCTACGACAGCCCACAGCACCACTGGATTGCCGCCCTGCAGGGACGGGTTGACCTGCTGCCCACCGCCGAGATCGCCTTGAACACGATGCTGATCTCAGAGGGTATCTACCTCTCCGAGAAGCTTGGGCGAGAGGTGACCGCTGACGAGGTCCGGGAACTCTCGACGTCTGCAGCTATCGATATCTAGCGTGACATCCAGGGCTTTGAGCTCACAGAAGCGCTCAAAGCCCCATATTTCCCAACTGGGACCATCGCGATCCCCCTCCCGACCTAACGACTGATCGGAAATCTCGGAAGGGTCCGGATCTGAAAGGCGCATAGCTATGCAGACACCACTCCGCATCGTCATGGTCGCCTCTGAAGCCGTTCCGTTCGTCAAGACCGGCGGCCTCGCCGACGTGGTCGGCGCGCTACCCCAAGCCTTGAGCGCCCTCGGTCACGACGTTCGCGTCGTCCTGCCGAAGTACGGCGCCATAGATACGCCGGCCCATCCCCTACGTCCTCTCATCCAACCTCTCGGCGTCTGGATGGGTGACACGGAGGAATGGTGCGCCGTCTACACAACCGAGACCCAAGGCGACGTGCCTATCTACCTGATCGAATCGGACAAGTACTTCGCACGCCCCGGCCTCTATCATGACGACGCCCTCAATGACTACCTCGACAACCCCCGCCGCTTCGCCTTCCTTACCCGCGCGGCGCTCCAACTCTGCCGCGATCTGCCCTTTGCTCCCCATATCATCCACGCGCACGACTGGCAGACCGCCCTCGCTCCCGCCTATCTCAAGATCTGGCATTGGAACGATGCCGTCCTCGGTCCCGCCGCGAGCGTCCTCACCATCCACAATATCGGCTATCAGGGCGTCTATCCCGCGGACCACTATCCCTACCTCGGCCTTCAGTGGGGCAACTTCACCTCGGGCAAACTCGAAGACCACGGTCGGATCAACTTCCTCAAGGGGGGGATTCACTACGCTGACCTGGTCACCACCGTCAGTCCGACCTACGCGCAGGAGACGCGCACGCCCGAGTACGCTCATGGGCTTGCTCCCTACCTCAATGACCGGCGCGACGATTACCTCGGCATCTTGAACGGTGTCGACTACAGCGCCTGGGATCCGGAGACCGACCCGCTCATCCCCGCCACCTACACCCGTCGCGATCTCCGCGGCAAGGCCATATGCAAGGAGGCTCTCCAGCGCCGCCTCGGCCTCGACGTCGACCCGACTCTGCCGATTGTCGGCGTCGTCAGCCGCTTCGCTCACCAGAAGGGTCTCGACGTCCTCGCTGCCGCCATCGAGCCTGTCCTGGCTGATATGGTGGTTCAGTTCGCCATCCTGGGCTCCGGAGATCCTGATCTTGAGACTTTCTACGCCCGGCTGGCTCAACGGTATCCCGGTCGTGTCGGCGTGCACATCGGCTATGACAATGGGCTCGCCCACTGGATCGAGGCCGGCGCCGACTTCTTTGCCATGCCCTCACGCTATGAGCCCTGCGGCCTCAACCAGATCTACTCCCTGCGCTACGGCACCCTGCCCATCGTCAGGAACACGGGTGGCCTGGCCGACACCGTCACCCAATACGATGAGCGCACCGGCAGCGGCACCGGGTTCAAGTTCGATGCCCTGGCACCGCAGGCCGTCCACGGTACCATCGGATGGGCCGTCAGCACCTGGTATGACCGCCCTCACCACATCGCCAAGATGCGCCGCAAGGCCATGACCCTAGACTTCTCGTGGCAGAAGAGCGCTCACGCCTACGTCGAGGCCTACACCCAAGCCATCACCAACAAGCAGAGGTCGGCGTGACGTGCGGTCGTTTTGCTTTGACGCGCTGCCCATGTCTGATCATAAGTGACTTACCGAAAGGACCTTCACGATGAGACTCGGAGCCCCTATCCACGCTGAGCCCCTCACGCCGGCGTCCTGGATCGCCGCCCTGCAAGCTCAGGGCTACACAGCAGCCTATTGCCCCATCTCCGCCGATGCCGACGAGGCCACCCGTCGCGCCTACGTCGCGGCGGCGCGCGATGCGGACATCATCATCGCCGAGGTCGGCGCATGGAGTAACCCGCTCAGTGCCGATCCCGACGAGCGCCGGGCGGCCATTGCCACCTGCCAGACTCAGCTCGCCCTCGCCGACGACATCGGCGCCCGCTGCTGCGTCAACATCGCCGGATCCTGCGGTCAACCTTGGGACGGACCTCACCCCGACAACCTCACGCCTGCCACCTTCGACCGCATCGTCGACACCGTGCGCACGATCCTCCGCGCCGTCAACCCTTCTCGCACCTTCTACAGCCTCGAGCCGATGCCCTGGATGTATCCCCACACCGCCGACAGCTACCTCGCCCTGCTCCAGGCCATCGACCATCCTCACTTCGGCGTGCACATCGACATGGTCAACGTCATCAACAGCCCCGAGCGTTACTTTGACAACGCCGCCTTGATCCGCGAATGGTTCGCCAAGCTCGGCCCCCACATCCGCAGCTGTCACGCCAAAGACACCCGACTCGACGTACGCCTCACCACCCACCTCGACGAGGTCCGTCCCGGCGAGGGCAACCTCGACTACGCCACCCTCCTGACCGAACTCGCCGCACTCGACCCCGATACGCCGCTGATGGTGGAGCATCTCGCCACCGATGAGGACTATCGGCTCGCCGCCGCGCACATCCGCAACGTCGCTGCGGACATCGGCGTCAGCTTTGCGGGCGGGCATGCCTGAGTCCCTGTTGCTCACACCCATCCCATAAGGAGATCATGATGCGATACGGAGTCTGTGCAGATCCTCAAGCGGCACCCACGCTGGCGGCCGCCGGCTTTGACTTCATCGAGCTCCACGTTCAGAATCATCTCAAGACAGTCGAGGGCGATGACGCCTTCCAGCCGGCGCTTGCCACCATCCGGGCTGCGCCGCTCCCTGCCCCTGCCGCCAACTGCTTCCTCCCGGCCTCCCTCAAGGTCACGGGCCCGGTCATCGACGCCGCCGCACTCGAGGCCTATGCCTTGACTTCCTTCGCTCGCGCCCGGGCTGCCGGCATCCGCACGATCGTCTTCGGGTCAGGTGGCGCTCGCCGGATTCCCGACGGCTTCGACCGCGGGTCGGCTTGGAAGCAGCTCGTCTGGTTCGGAAAGCTGATCGCCCCCCTGGCTCAAGACCAAGACGTCACCGTCGTCGTGGAGCCGCTCAACCGCGCCCGGGATGAGTGCAACGTGCTCAACTCCATCGGTGAGTGCGCCCGCTACGTCAAGGCGGTGAACCATCCCAACCTTCGCCTCCTTGCCGACGCCTACCATTGGGCCCTCGACAACGACAGCTTTGGCGAACTCGTCACCAACGCCCACTTGCTGCATCACGTTCATATCGCTACCGTCCCCTCCCGCCTTCCGCCGGGGGGCGAGCCCTGTCCCGCCCTGCTGTCCTTTTTCCACGCCCTGGTTCTTGGCGGTTACGATGGCCCCGTCTCCATCGAGTCGCGCTGGGACGATCTGCCCACCCAGGCACCCGCGGCCCTCGCCGCCCTGGTCGCTCTCGTCGAGGACGCCACCCTGTGATCACATCAGGAGTCCATGATGCCCCATCTCATCCTGGCCCATGACCTAGGCACGACCGGCAACAAAGCCACGCTCTATGACGCCGAAGGTCGCCTCCTCGGCAGCGCCTTTCATCCCTACGATACCGACTATCCTCAACCCCGTTGGGCCGAACAGAACCCTCAGGATTGGTGGGACGCCATCTGCACGTCCACCCGGCGGCTCCTCGCCCGCACCAACACACCGGCCTCCGACATCGCCTGCATCACCTTCTCGGGCCAGATGATGGGCTGCGTCGCCCTCGACCGCGACGCTAGGCCCCTGCGGCCCGCCATCATCTGGGCCGACCAACGCGCCACCGACCAGACGGAGGCCCTCGGCGCGCGTATCCCCTTCGCCGACATCTACCGCATCACAGGCCACCGCCTCAGCCCTGCCTACTCAGTTGAGAAGATTCTCTGGCTACGAGATCACCAACCCGACCTCTTCCACCGTGCCTACAAGTTCACCCACGCCAAGGATGCCATCGTGGCAAGACTCACCGGCGCCTTCGTGACCGATCCCTCCGACGCCTCCGGTATGAACCTCTATGATCTCTCGACGGGTTATTGGTCACCCGAGATCCTCGAGGCCACCGATCTCGATCCGGCCCAACTGCCCGAGATTCGCCCCTCCGCCTCGGTGGTCGGCACCGTCCTGCCCAGCGTCGCGGCGGAGGCCGGTGTACCGGCGGGCACACCCGTCGTGATCGGCGGCGGCGACGGCGCGTGTGCCGCCGCCGGCGCCGGCGTCGTCGCTCCGGGCTCGGCCTACAATTACATCGGCGCCTCCTCGTGGATCGCCCTCGCCACGCCCGCACCTATCTTCGACCCTGACTACACCACCTTCACCTTCGCCCACATTCTCCCCGATCTCTTCATGCCCGACGGCACGATGCAGACCGCCGGCGCTGCCTACCAATGGACCCGCGACCAGCTCTGTCCCCAGGCGATCACCGCCGCAGCGACGCTCGACCTGAACCCCTATGATCTCCTCAACGCCCAGGCCGCCCAATCGCCTCCTGGCGCCAACGGCCTGCTCTTCCTCCCCTATCTCCTTGGCGAGCGCAGCCCCCACTGGGATCCCTTGGCCCGCGGTGCCTTTATCGGTCTGACCATCCGGCACACGCGCGCCGACCTCATTCGGGCCGTTCTCGAGGGCGTCGCCCTGAACCTACGCCTCATCCTGCAGGCCTTTCAGGCCCAGGGGGCCCAGCCGGATGCGATTCGCCTGATCGGCGGCGGCGCCCGCAGCCCGCTGTGGAACCAGATCCTCGCCGATATCTACCAGCTGCCCGTCCACCGCCTCTCCCTTCTCCAGGAGGCCACCTCGATGGGCGCTGCCCTTGCCGGTGGCCTGGCCCTCGGCCTCTATCCCGATGCCTCCGTGGCCCTAGCTATGAACCCCATCGCTGCCACACTCGAGCCTAACGCGAAGACTCACGCGCTCTACACCGAGCTCACGAGCCTCTTCGTCGCCACCTATCGGGCCCTAGCCCCCCTCTATCCACGGCTCGCCGACCTCCCGTCGACGTAAAACGGGGTGCTACCCATCCCGGGATGACGCTATCCAAGAGGAGCATCGATCATGTCGAATCATATACAACCCGGCTTCGAGGCCGAACTCCGCATCCCCACCGGTCCGGTGATCGCCGTCCTGCTCGTCGCGGGCATCCTCCCCTACTTCATCGCCGAGCTCACCTCGAGCCAATGGGCGATCGTCAACCGCGCTATGAGCCTCAGCCTCGCGATCCTTCCTCTGGGCCTCGCCGCCTGGCTGATCACGGCCTGGCGTCCCAGCCTGGGCCGCTGGTTCCTTCTGGGCGCCTTACCTACAGCGATCTATGCCGCCTCCCTGATCCTGGATCTCCCGCAGGTCCTTATCCTCGCTGCGCTGCCCGTCGCCCTCGCGACGCCCCTCATCCGCTTCTCGGCCTCTATCCTCGTTGCCGTGTTGCAGACCGCCACCCTCCTCCTCGTTCCCCGCCTACAACCAACCCTCGCCGACGCGCCGACCCTCAGTCTGGCCATCCTTGCCACCTGGGCTGCACTCGGCACCACCTACGGCACCCATCGTCCCGTCCATCAACTCATCGACTGGGTGGAGGACTACTTCCATCGCGGACAGCACTTTCTTGAGGAGGCGCGCGACCATCAGGCCCAGCTCGAACAGACCCTGGAGGCCTTCGCTACCGCCAACCGGCAGCTCGCCCTCGCCAATCAACGTACCACCGCGCTGCGCGAGATCGCCGAGGAAGCCCAACGTGCCAAAACGACCTTCGTCGCCAACGTCAGCCACGAGTTTCGCACCCCGCTCAACATGATCATCGGCCTGGTCGACCTGATGGTCGAGTCGCCCGAGATCTATGCCGTCGTCCTGCCCCCGGACATGCGTCAGGACCTGCAGGTGATCCATCGCAACTGCGAGCACCTGTCCCATATGATCGACGATGTCCTGGATCTCACCCGCATCGAGTCCGGTCGCTTGGCCCTTCACCGCGAGCGGGTGGCCCTCGGCAACGTCATCGACGCCAGCGTCGCTGCCGTCCGCCCTCTACTCGACAAAAAACAAGTCGCCGCGCACGTTCAGGTGCCCGGCGACCTTCCCGACGTCTACTGCGATCGAACTCGTGTTCAGCAGGTTATCCTCAACCTCGTCAGTAACGCTGCGCGCTTCACCGATCATGGCCATATCAGGATTGAGGTCCATCATCAGGACGGGCAGGTTCGCATCAGCGTCCAGGACACCGGCGCCGGCATTGCCCCTGAGGACGCCGAGACGATCTTCGAACCCTTCGACCAGGGCCGCCTCTGGCACGGTCGCGGCGGCAGCGGTCTCGGTCTGTCCATCTCCCGTCGTTTCGTCGAACTCCACGGCGGGCGTATGTGGCTCGAGAGCCAGCTGGGCGTCGGCACAACTTTCTACTTCACACTACCGATCTCCCCGCCCATCGCGCCGCTTGCGCGTCCCGGTCACACCATTGTGCCCGACTGGGTCTGGCGTGAACCGGCTGTCCAGGCTTCCCGCGCCTCCTACTCCGATCGTCTTACCCTTCCCCGCCTCATCCTCTGCGACCCCACGGGAGATCTGCATGCCTGGTTCGCGCGACACGCGGACACCTTCGAATGCCTCCATACTCACGACATCTCGCAGGTCGCCGATGCCCTCGCACACGCTCCTGCCCATGCGATTCTCATCAACACGACGGACCTCGACAACCTCTGGCCCCGGATGCGCGAGCTTCAATCCCTCGCTCCCGACACGCCCATCATGGGTTGTGCCGTCCCACGTACGCTCGAGCGCGCTGCCGACGCCGGTGCCCTCGGCTATCTCGTCAAACCTGTCACGCGCGCCAGCCTCACCGCTGCGCTCGACCTCACGCCGGCACCACCCCGCCACATTCTCATCGTCGATGACGATCCCGACGTCCTGCAGCTCTTCACCCGTATGCTGCAGCTCCACGATCCGACCCTCGACATCGCCACCGCCGGCAGCACCGAGGCCGCCCTCCGCCACCTGCGCACACAGCCCATTGACCTGATGCTGCTCGATGTCATTATGCCCGGCACCGATGGCTGGGGACTCCTCACCACCCTGAGCACGGATCCTACGTTGCCGACCGTCCCCACCCTGCTCGTCTCCGCCCAGGACCCGGCGGATCGCCCGCCCCTGAGCCCCCTCATCGCGGCGACCATCGGGGAGGGCCTCCCGCTAAGCCGTCTCCTGCGCTGCACGGAAGAGCTCTCTACCCTCCTTCTTGAGCCCGAAGGAGCGCCTGATCTAGTGCCTGGATGAACTCGCGGGGCCGGACGGGCTTGGCCAGGAACCCGGACGCGCCTAACGACAGGGCCAGCTCCTCCTCCCGTACGACCGTACAGATCACCACCGGGATCGACCGCGTGGTCGGGTCTTCGTGCAGGTGCATCAGCACTTGCCAGCCATCCACGTCCGGAAGCATCACGTCCAGCACGATCACATCCGGTTGGATCGCCCGCACCGCTTCCAATACCCCTTCTCCGGCACCTAGGTGCACCAGCTGGTAGCGCGTCCCCACCGTACAGCGGCGGTAGAAGTGGCCCATATCCGCATTATCGTCAACCGCGAGCACCGTAAGCCGCTGTGCCGCCGACGGCATTCGGATCGTCACAAAGACAGCGCCCTCCTCCACCGAGACCTCGACCCCCACGCCCGTCGGGGTCAGCACGTCGCCCACCAGCGCCCGCCGCAGATCCGCATCATCCGCTCGGGTCTCCACCGCACCGGCAATGGTGATGCGCACCTCACCATTCTCCAACCCCGCGAAGACCGTCACCCGACCCCGCTCCCCCTGGTACCGCACGAAACGCCCGATCGCGGTGATCAGGATCTGGCGCAGCACGGAAGCGTTCAGAGCCGCCGCCAGGTCCGGCTGTACGAACCCCACCTCGACCCGATCCTCACCCAGGCCCAGGGCACCCTGGAAACTCAACACCCCGGTCAGCGTCTCACCGACATCGGCCACAGCCCCTGGGGCTCGGGCCTGTAGCGCCGCCAGTTCGCGTCCTATCTGCGCCTCCCAATCCCCGGCCTGCAACTCGCTTCCGGCTGCGGCCCTGCCCCGATCACGCCGTCGCTCCCAGAGGCGCCGCGCCAGCGTGTGCACCGCCTCACGCTGAACGCGGTTCAGATGCCGGACGCTGATGTCCATCAGCTCTGCCGTCTTCTCCTGCGTTAGTTTGGCCACGAAGCGCCTGTGCAGCACCTCGTAGACGCGCGCGAGATGGGCTTCGTCCGACAGCACGCCGCGTGGCTCGAGCTCCTGAATCGCATGAAGCAGGGCCGACTGCACCGGCAGCGGGCCGTCCTCGGGAGACACTCCCACGAGTTCGACAAGGCCTGCAGGCGGCACATAATCCGGATCGTAGAGATGCGTCAGCGCCTCTAGGATCTGATCGTCAAGTTGGTCGGGATTCTCCATTGTATGGCTATCACTCCATGGCAGGCTATTGGCAGATTCATGGCCTGGAAATCGCCCGTTCGGTATGCTAAGATAGAAATACGGACGACGAGCAGCCGTGGTGTTGACTATGGCAAACCATCATAGCACGTCCCAACGGCACGGTCAATAGGTGTCGCGCGCCGCCCCGGGTGGCGCATTTCCTTCATTACTGCACTTGCCACAAGGAGGATCCGTTATGGAGAAGCTGTCACGTCGTAACTTTCTGAAACTGGCCTCGGCCGGCGCGGGTGTTGCACTACTGTCAGCCTGCGGCGCGCAGACCCAGCCTGCTACACAGGAGCCCGGCGGCGAGCCGGTCGTCGGTGAGCCGGCTGTCGACAAGGTCACCGTCGAGATGTGGACCCCCCATCCCCTCGAGGACAACATCGGGATCACCGAGTTCATGGCTGAGAACTACCTGCCTGACCATCCCGATACCGACTTCCTCTTCACCCGCGTCCCCAGTGAGTGGGAGCAGAAGTTCGCCACGGCGGCTGCCGGCGGCACGCTCCCCGATATCTTCGCCGTTGACGGGATTAACCTCCCGACGTTCGCCAATCGCGGCCTCACCGCCGAGTTGAGTGATGCGGTGATCCCGCAGGATATCCTCGATGACTTCTATCCTCCTGCCCGCGCCGAGATGCAGTTCCGCGGCAAGACCTATGCAACCGTCCTGGAGACCAACTCGATCGCATTGCGTATCAACGTCGACAAAATGAATGAGGCCGGCGTCGAGCCGCCCGAGACCTGGGATGAGCTCATCACCACCGGTCAGGCCCTCACCTACGATATCAACGGCAACCACCCCAACGACGCCGCCTTTGACTGGAACGCCGTCCGTCAGTGGGCCTTCGAGCAGTGGTGCTGCCTCGGCGAAGGTTCCGTCTGGATGGTCCTTCCCTGGATCTGGATGAATGGCGGTCAGGTCTACGACTCGGCAACTCGTGAGGTCACCATCGACGCTGAGCCCGCTGTTGAGGCGATCCAGTTCCTCAAGGACATCATCAACGTGCACAAGATCTGGCCCAAGGCCGGTATGGCCGAAGCGGGTCCCGAAGGCACTTTCTATGGTCAGGTCGTCGTCATGAGCGCCACCGGCGCCTTCGACCTCGCCAACCTCACCGAGACCAACCCGCCCGAGTTCAGTTGGGACATCGCCAAGTTCCCGCGCCCGGCGGACGGTCAGTTCATCAGCGGCGTCGGTGGATGGCTCTTCTCCGCCAACCGGGACGGCCAGCATCTCGAGCAGACGCTGCCCATCATGGCCTTCACCACCACCGATACCTGGCAGCTCCACACGTCCAAGTTCGGCTACGCACTCACCGGTCGCCGGAGCATTGCCGAGCAGCGCCTCCAGGAAGTCCCGCAGTTGGCCGTCTTCCTCGAGGCGATGGAATCCGGACGCGCTCGCCCGCGCAGCTCCCAGTACCCGCTCATCACCGACGCCCTCGGGCAGGCCTTCGACGAAGCTATCTTCGGCGATCGCACACCTGAAGAGGCTCTGGGCGATGCAGCTCCCAAGATCGCGGACGCTCTGGCCAGAGAAGATGCCGAGTAGGCTCTCCTGATTACCGTCTGTCTCGGCAATGAACCTCGGCTCTAGGACAAAGGCTCATTGCCGAGACGGCTTTTTACCGTTCGGAGGTCATCCGCATGCTCTCACCTCAGACCTTTAAGCAGTTCTCAGGTAAGGGGAAACTCAAGTTCGACCGTGAGGCACTCTGGGGCTACATTTTCGTCGCCCCATGGGTCATCGGCTTCCTCGTCTTCACCCTCGGGCCCGTTATCGCCTCCATCGGCCTCAGCTTCTCCGACTACGACTTCTTTGCCCCACCGAAGTTTGTTGGCCTGAGCAACTACATTGAGCTCTTCACCCGCGATCGGCTCTTCCTCCTCTCGCTCTACAACACCGTCTATTACGTCATCTTCAGCGTGCCCCTGGGCATCATCTTCGCCTTCCTGCTCGCGCTCCTGCTCAACGTCAAGCTTCCCGGCATGAACATCTACCGGACCGTCTTCTACCTCCCCGCCGTCACCTCCGGCGTCGCCGTCTCCCTGCTATGGATCTGGCTCTTCAACCCTCAGTTTGGGCTCATCAACTACCTCCTCCGCTCCATCGGCCTTCCTGGCCCGGGCTGGCTGGTTGATCCGACCTGGTCGAAGCCTGCCTTCATCCTGATGAGTCTATGGGGTGTCGGCGGCACCGCCGTGATTTTCCTCGCGGGCCTTCAAGGCGTGCCGACGTCACTCTATGAGGCGGCTGTCATCGATGGGGCTAACACCTGGCAGAAGTTCCGCCATGTCACGATTCCTATGATGACCCCGGTCATCTTCTTCAACCTCGTCATGGGCCTCATCGGCTCCTTCCAGGTCTTCACATCCGCCTATGTGATGACGGGCGGAGCGCCCCAGAACTCCACCCTCTTCTACGTACTCTATCTCTTCCGTCAGGCGTTCCGCCTCCTGCGCATGGGCTACGCAGCTGCTATGGCCTGGGTCCTTTTTGTGATCGTGATCTTACTCACCCTGATCCAGTTCCGCCTGTCACAGAAGTGGGTCTACTACGAAGGCGAAATGATGAGGTAAGGGGGGAAACAAATGGCGGCCCAAGACATACAACACAGCACACTTTCGCGCACTCGGCACTTCAGTTGGTACCGCGTCCAGAAGACGCTCTCCAAGGTTCTCTGGTACTTCTTTCTCACCGCCCTTGGCATCATCTTCTCCCTACCCTTCTTCTGGATGCTCTCCTCCTCGCTCAAAGTCGAGGCGCGCATCTGGATCTATCCACCTCAGTGGATACCGAATCCGATCCTCTGGCAGAACTATCCCGAAGCGCTCGACCTGATGAAGTTCTGGCAGCTGCTCAAGAACACCCTCTTCCTCACCACCGTCGGCACCTTCGGCATCGTCCTCTCCAGCTCCTGGGTAGTCTACGGCTTCGCCCGCCTCAACTTTCCCGGGAAGAACCTCCTGTTTATGGTTCTGCTCTCGACCATGATGTTGCCGGGACAGGTCACGATGGTCCCCCAGTTCATCCTCTACAAGGAGCTGAACTGGATCAACACCTATCTCCCACTCCTCGTCCCCGCCTTCTTCGGCAGCGCCTTCTACATCTTTCTCTTACGCCAGTTCTATATGGGCATTCCCCGAGAACTCGATGATGCTGCCAAGATCGATGGATGTGGCTACATCGGCATCTGGTGGCGCATCATCATGCCGCTCTCCAAGCCCGCTCTCGCTACCGTCACCGTCTTCTCCGTCATCAACGGCTGGAATGACTTCCTCTGGCCCCTCATCATCCTGAACGATGCCAACAAGTTCAACCTTTCTCTCGGACTCGCCACCTTCCGCGGCATGTACAGCACGCAATGGGGTTACCTGATGGCAGCCTCCGTCGTCATCCTCCTCCCGCCTATCATCCTCTACTTCTTCGCCCAGCGCCTCATTGTTGAGGGCATTGCCCTCACCGGCATCAAAGGATAGAGCCGGCCCAACCTTAGCCAGACGACCTTGCGAGGGTCACGCAGTCCCATCCCAAGATAGACCGCAACGCACACACGGGGCCCAACGCACAACACAACACCAAGCCCTCGCAAGGTCTGGCACTCTTGTTCTGCCCGCGCGAAACCCATCGGATCACGGATCCGGCGACGCTGCCACCCTTAGAGCCATCAAAGATAGTTAGGAGGCGTATCTATGCCTAGCTCGGTATCACCGATGCCTCGAATCCTGACCATGCGTGAGCGCGCGGCCCTTACGTATGACCTCCTTGACGAACGGCTCACTGACCTCCTCCCTTCTCTGATGCGTGAGTGCGGCCTCGACATGTGGCTCATCATCTGCCAGGAGGACAACCTCGATCCCGTCTTCACCCACCTCATCCCCATCAACACGTGGTGCCCCATCCTCCAAGTCCTGGTCTTCTATGACCGCGGACCTGATCTGGGTGTTGAACGCCTGAACCTCTCGATGACCGACACCCAGGGGCTCTATGAGCGACCCTGGACCGGGCGCCATCACGAGGAACAGTGGCCCCTACTGCGCCAGTGCATTGAAGCCCGCAACCCCAAGCGCATCGGCATCAACATCGGGACGACGCAGTGGGCTGCGGGCGGCCTCACTCACACCCTTTATGATCGCCTTCTCGCCACCCTACCGCCGTCCTTCGCCGAACGCCTCGTCTCCGCCGAACCTCTCATCACCCGTTTCTTTGCCTGCCTCACCGACCGTGAGCTGACCGCCTTTCATCACGTCGTCAACGTGGCCCACCACCTGCTGGGCGCCTGCTACAGCACCGCGACCATCGTCCCCGGCGTTACGACGACTCGCGATCTTGAGTGGGCTTACTGGCAGTCGGCGGCGGAGCTCGGCCTTGACCTGGCCTTCAAGCCCTTCTTCAACTTGGTCCGTAGCGACGCCATGCGCACTCGGTATGGCGCCGATGACCAGGTCATTCGTCCCGGCGATATGATCCATTCGGATGTCGGGATCAAATACCTCCGTCTCAATAGCGATCATCAGGAGTGGGCCTACATCCTCCGCCCGGGCGAACGGAGTGCGCCCACGGGACTTCGGCACCTGATGGCTGAGGGCAACCGCCTTCAGGACATCTTTATGGCCTCCTTTCAAGCCGGTCTGACCGGCAACCAACTCCTGGAAACCATTCTCACGCGGGCCCACGCCGCCGGCATACCCAAGCCCAAGGTCTATTCCCATAGTCTCGGCTTTTTCCTCCATGAGCCGGGCCCCCTCATCGGCCTGCCCTGGGAACAGGAGAGGTGCGAGGGCCGCGGTGACGTCACGCTCGAGACCAACCAGACGTTCACCATGGAGCTCTCGATCACCGCACCCGTCCCGGAGTGGGATGGACAGGAGGTCACCTTCTCGATGGAACAGGATGTCGCCTTCACGCGCGACGGCTGTTATCCCATCCACGGTCGCCAGACCGACTTCCACCTCGTGAGGTTCTAGGCCGGGATGAGAAGGTGAGCCACAGGTGGCCCTCGACGCACGCATGACATCACACGGTACCGAGGCATCACCGCCGTGTCCGGACCTGCTCTCACGACGCATCCGGGCCTATCGTGATCGCTTCGGCACACGCCACGACGAAAGGTCACACCATGCACAGTGTTCAGACCCCCAATCACGTCACGATCCACAACGAACGCATCCAACTCGAAGCCTCCGTAGTTGCCGGCGCGCTCCACCTGCGCATCTCAGCTTGGCAGGCAGGCCACGGCTTCGTCTCCATCCTGGAGCGTAGCGGCACCAACGCGACCAACCCCGCCAACGCGGCCCTGCGCGCCGAGCATCCCGATATGCCATGTCTTGAGCTCGAGACGGGCCTCGCCGGGGCGGCCCAGCTGACCATCCGCGGCAGCGCAGGCCCTACTACGTTTGCCCTGACCCTACGCCTGGACGATGACAGCTCCTGGATTCGCGTCAGCGAGGTGCTCGCCGCCGACCGCACCCGACCGGATACCACGGTCGACTGGTTCGAGGCCGCTTGGCGCTTCGTCGGCCGGCACGTGTCCGGTGCGCCGGACGAGGCGTCGCCGCCTGATGAGGTCTTCTCGCCCGTCCTCACACCCGAGCCCCACGACGTGATCGGGCGACACGTGCTCCGGTCGCCGGCCCTTACCGCCCAGAGCGGCGATCGCGCCGCAGCCCTCATCTACGACACCGGCACCCTCGGCAAACTACAGTCACTACCCGGTTGTATGGCGCTGCTGCGTGACGATGGTGTGCCCACCTTCCGCGTCGGCCTTCGTGCCCACCACGTCCGCGGCCACGTCTACTACGCCGCCCATCCCGCCCCCGATGGCCCGGATCTTCCCGGCGAGCTCCCGCCCACACGCCCCCTGCACTTCACCTATCATCTCTTCGCCGCCGCCGATGCGCCGCCAGGGGCTTCCCTCGACGCGGCCAACCGCAAACTGTGGACCGACGCCGGCAAGCGTTCTGCCGCGGCTGCGCACCCCATGCCCGCCACCTTTCCCGAACTCGCCCGGCAGATCTACCCTCGCGCCCTCGACCAGTTGTGGGACGAGACCACACTCGATGGACGGCGTGTCGGCGCCCTCCGCATCCATCGCGCCTACCGCAATGACGTCTGGTTCTGCACCTGGTTCAACCAGCTTCGCTCGGCCTATGGACTCTATGTCTGGGGCAAGGAGACCGGGACATCCGATTGGGTCGATCGCGCCCGCGCTACGCGCGACCTCGTCCTCGCCGCGCCTCAGGAACGCGGCCTCTTTCCCACCGTCTTCGTCTTCGGCGACGTGTCGACACCCCACCGCTGGGTTCATAGCCACCCACAGGGTGGTGGCCTAGGCATCTACCATCTCTTCGATATGTCCTGGACCGCCTATCACCTCCTCCGCTGGCAGCGTGACCTTGAACCGGATGCGCGATCACTGGATTTCGCCCGCACCTATGCCCAGGGCCTTCTCTCCCTGCAAGACGAGAAGGGAAGCTTCCCCGCCTACGTCGATGCGCACACCTTCGCGCCGGTCACGCACGTGGATCATGCCGCGCAGCTGGCCGACATTGAGGCGCACGATCCGGGCGACCGCTACATCGCCCACGGCCTCCTCCGTCTCTGGCCCGAGGAGCGCTTCGTTAACAGCGCCGAGGACGCTACCTCGCTGCTGTTCCTCGCGGAGTTGGCCCGCGCTCTTCCGCCGGACGATCCGGATCGCGAGCGCTTCCTCAGTGCCGCAGTTCGCTCTGTAGCGTGGCTCGAAAGCTGGGCCATCGCCCAGGCCCGTTGGATCGACTTTGAGCTCTACTACTCCTGCTCCCCCAAGCCCCTCGACGCCTACGACCACCGCTCCGGTCAATGGCCCCAGAACACACTGTGTATGCACACCGCGGCAGCCGGGCTCCTGGCCCTCCACGAGGTCACCGGCGATCCCCGCCATCTCACGCTTTCCCGCCGGGTGATGGATCGCCTCACGCTCTACCAGCAGGTCTGGGATCCGCCCTTCCTGAACTTCGCCGCCTTTGGCGGCTACGGGGTCATGAACACGGATGGGGAGTGGAGCGACGCACGTCAGGCGCAGTTCGCCGACACCCATCTGGACCTCTACAACCTGCTGGGCGACGTCGAACACCTTGAACGCGCCCAAGCCGCGCTCTATGCAGCATTCACAACCACCTACCTACCTGTCCTCAGCACCCTCTATCCCACCGGTTGGCATCGCGCACTCCAGGGCCTTGCTGCTGAGAACCACGCTCATGGCGGTCACGACGGCCTGTGCGGGGTCAGCGGCTTCGATTGGGGAACCGGCAGCGCCTTAGCCACCGCCGCCTATTTCCTGAGATCCGGGGGCGCTTCGCAGCACATGAGCCCACGTCTACCTACCAAGGAGGCCTAACACCATGGACATTGACCTATCTGACCGCAACGCAGCTCTGCGCATCGGCGACGAGACCTGGGCCACATTTGCAGTCCCAACCCTTGGCGCCTCATCTCCCACCGTCGACATATCCGACGTCGGCGATGGCTGGCAGCGCGTCCGCGTTGCCTGGCGCCTAGACGCCCCGCTCACCCAGGATGAGCTCGCCATCGCGTTCCATCTCGCCATCGACCCCGATTTCTGGTGGGCGCCCCATCTTGCGCCGCGTGAGGGCACCTGCATCGCCCAGCACGTCTTCCGTTCCCCTGCTCTCATCGCAGCTGACCGCGATCGCACGCTGATCCTCGTGCCCGATCTCGATATCTGCGGCGCCCTACCCGACAATCCCTGGTTCTTGGATGTCGACGCCCCTGAGAAGCGTTGGTGGATCGGCTTGAGCGCTACCCGCATCTCGCAGCACGTTGAGTACGAGAAGGTCACCGGCATGACACTCCAGCCCGGGCTGATCGAGCTTGGTTTCTACGTCCTTGCCTACCGCGACACAGCGACGCCGCGCAACCCCTGGGATCGCGTGGCCCACTTCCTCTGGCAGCGCTACGCCCGGCCCCTCTACAACCAGGGCGAGCCCCTGAAGGTGCCCCTCGACCGCTATGTCGAGCACGTCTATCGGTGGGCCTTTGACACATGGGAGGACGCCGTCTGGCAGGAGTTCGAGCTCGACGGGCAGACCGTCGGCGCCCCTGCCTTCATCGTCAACGTCACCGAGTCGCCCAACTATCCCGGCCACACGACCCTGCGCGAGTTCCTCTCCATCTGGAATCAGGCCTGGTTCTCCTCGCTCCGCGGCGCCTCGGGCCTCTTCCGCTATGCCCGCCGCACCGGTGACACCGACCTGCGCCGGCGCGCCGATCTGACCAAGGCCTTCGCCCTCGCCGCGCCCTTCAAGGAGGGCATCTTCCCCGGCGTCTACCGCACCGAGATGACCACCGTGACGATCGATGGCGAGGACATCCAGCGTTCTCTCGGCTGGGAGACCGGCTACTGGACCAACTCCAATCGAAGTCCCCGCGAGCGTGGCATTACCGATGCCTGGTACCACATCCTTGATGCCAGCTGGACCGCCCTGCTCATGCTCCGCTGGTACGAGGAGCTCGATCCCGATGCCGACCTGCTCACCTACGTCAGCACCTACGCTGACAAACTCCTCACCCTCCAGGATGACAAGGGCTTCTTCCCCGCCTGGCTCCATCCCGACACCCTCGCCCCTGCCGACGTGCTTGCCGAGTCTCCCGAGACCAGCATGAGTGTCACTTTCCTACTCAAACTCGCCGAGCTCACCGGCGATGCCCGCTATCGTGAAGCCGCGCTGCGCGCAATGGATGCCGTCCTTATCGAGATCGTCCCCAACGGTCGGTGGGAGGACTTCGAGACCTACTGGTCGTGCTGCAGCTTCGGCAAGGAAACGTATCTCGGACACCGCATCCCCCGCAACGGGATGTACAAGCAGTGCAACTTCTCGATGTTTTGGACTGCCGAGGCCCTGCTCGAGACCTACCGCGTCACCGGTGACGAACGCTACCTCAGGTGGGGTCGCCGCACGCTCGACGAGCTCTCCATGACCCAACAGACCTGGCAGCCGCCCTTTATCTACATCCCCGCCCTCGGCGGCTTCGGCGTCATGAACTTTGACGGTGAGTGGAACGACTCTCGTCAGTGTCTTTTCGCCGAGCTCTTCCTCGCCTACTACCGCGAGACCGGGGATCCCCACCTCTTCGAACGCGGCATTGCAGCCCTAAAGTCCGCCTTCGTCATGATGTACTGCCCGCAGAATCCCGAGGCTAAGGCCCTGTGGGAGAAGGTCTGGCCCTTCTTTGGGCCCGAGGATTACGGCTTCACGATGGAGAACTACGGACACACCGGCTACACCACGCCCGAGGGCGGCGGGATCGGCAGCTTCACCATCTATGACTGGGGCAACGGCGCCGCTGCCGAGGCGCGCAACCGCATCTATGACCACTTCGGCGACGTCTACATCGATCGACCACGCGGCCTCGCCTTCGGCATCGACAGCGTCACCGTCACACTCGACGGCACGACCCTTGTCCTGACCGATACGACCGGTGCCGACCGCGATCTGCGCCTTGTCTACGACGACGGCACCACCACCTCGCTGCACCTACGGGCTCGCGCTACCCGTACATTCGAGCTGGGCAACTAGCGCGAACCGCCCCCCTTCCGGGCTGTTGCTTGAGGTAACGCAGCCCGGAAGGGACACATCCGACGGGCAGCCGCGTCTCGGCGTGCCGCCATCTTTCCCACTTGCCGCTGCCGGAAAGGTGCCTAGACTCTGCTTATGCTCAAGCCACGGGGGACCCAGGATCGTGTGAGCCTCCCCCTATGCTGTGGCGGAGGACAGCAAGACGTAAGAACCGTCCACGGCACCCGCCCGCTCCTCATCGCCCTGCTTATGCTACTCTGCCTCCTCACGCCACCGCCCGCGCCCACCACCGCCGTCGACTTCGATACCGTCGCTGCCTCCCTGGGCCGCGCCGACACCTGGCAGCTCCTGCATGCTGCGCCGGCGACCCCAAGCACGATCCTGCCCTCCGCCGGTCCGGCGTCTTCGTCGCCGGCTCTCCCAACCACCGTGGGTGAGCTGGAAGGGGAGGACCTCGCGCCACGTGCCTATCTCCCCCTCATCACCTCCGCCCCGGTCCCCATCACCGAGCTCCGCGCCGTCTGGGTCACCCGCTTCGACTGGACCACCCTCGAGCGCACGCCCCGACCCGAGGACGTCGACACCCTCGTCACCAACATCGCCTCCGCCGGCCTCAACACTATCTTCTTCCAGATCCGTGCCGCCGGAGACGCCTACTACGCCTCCGATCTGGAACCCTGGGCCGCCCGCCTCACCGCCGGTCCTGTCTCCACCACGCTCGGCGTCGACCCCGGTTGGGATCCGCTCGCCTATATGATCGAGCGCGGGCACGCTGCCGGCCTTGAGGTCCACGCCTACGTCAACGTCTACCCCGCCTGGCAGTCCCCGCCCGCCGGTTACGGCGACCTCTTCCCTCCCGCCACCGATCCGCCGCAGATGTTCGATCGCTTCACCTATGGACCTCATTACGAGGCCCATCCAGGCGAACATGCCCTTGGCTACACCTGGCGTCAGTACACCGCCGGCTCCCCACCCGTGCCGATGGCCCCGAGCGAGGGCAACTACCTGTGGGCCAGTCCCGGCGTCGACCTGGTCAACGATCACGTTCTCTCCGTCGTCACCGACATCGCCGAGCGTTACGCCGTCGACGGCATCCATCTCGACCTCGTCCGCTACGCCGGGCCCGACTACTCCTACGATCCCTTCAGCAATGCCGCCGCCGGCACCGATCCGACGGCCCAGCGCGCCCAATGGCAGCAGGAGCGCATCACCGGCCTAGTCCGCAGGATCTACACCACCCTCTCACACGTCGACACAGGAGATCGTTCAAGCATGTCTGTGATGGGGAAGTCACAGGAGCGTACTCTCCTCTCCGCTGCCGTCTGGCCATCCTACACCGATGGACTCACCCGCTACTACCAGGACTCCAAAGGCTGGCTCGTGACCGGCGCGCTTGACGCTATCGTCCCGATGCTCTACGGCAGCTATGCCGACCAACCCGACAACTGGCAAGCCCTGATGCACGATTTCCTCGACGACAGCCAGGGGCATCCGGTCTATCCCGGTATCGGCGTCACCGAGGACTTCGACGCTATCGCTTGGCGCATCCGGACGGCCCGCGAGGCCGGCGCTCAGGGCCACGCGCTCTTCTCCTATGGCAACCTGAACGCCTACGGCCATTGGCAGGCCCTTGCCGCCGGACCCTACCTCATCCCCGCCTCGCCACCCTGATCGGCGGGCCGCCAGACCCACAACAGGCGTCCCTCAATCCCCGGCTGCACCTCCGACCACGTATCGACCGGCAGCCCGACGCACGCGACGCATGCCGTCGGCAGCCGGCGAGCCTCTCCCGTCAGCACCTCCAGTACCTCTTCCAGACCCGGATTGTGCCCGACCACCATCACACGCTCAAAGCCCGCCGGCACCGTGCTGATGACACAGATCACCGCCTGTGCACTTGCCGCATAGAGTTCGCGCGCCGGCACGACCTCCTGCGAGCATCCGCTCGCCCGTGCTGCCAGCATCGCCGTCGCCCGCGCTCGTCGTGCCGTCGAGCTCACAACCAGCTCGGGCACCAGCCCCAGCTCCGCGAGCCGCCGTCCCACCTCAACCGCATCACGCTCTCCACGTCCCTTCAGTGGGCGCTCATGATCGGCCAGCCCCGCCTCTTTCCAGCTCGACTTACCGTGCCGCAAGATCAACAGCGTCTTCATCTTCACCTCCGTCTTCCTAGCGCTCGTCTTCGTCTCTTGTCTATCAAACTGTAACTATACCGAAACGGCCTGGAGCTATTGTCCCCTTCGTTGCCGTGTATAATGTAGCTAACCTCATCAACCAGGACGTCACGAAGACGACAACCATGAAGGCCAACGGCAGACCTGACGGATCCACCCAAGCCGAGCGTCGACCACCACGGCTTAGGATGCCTGGTACCACCACCGCTAACGACGATCGACAGGCCGCCACGCAGGATACCCTGCGTCCGTTCACCCTGGTCCTCAGCATCCTCTACTTCATCCTGGCCTGTACCCACGTCGTCTTCTCCGGCGACTATGCCGCAACGCTCGCGCCGCTCGCTTTCGTCACCAGCGCCCTGCTGCTAACCCTCTACCTCATCCTAACCCACCGACGCCCGACCCGCTTTCCCGTCGCCGTACTCCCCTGCGGCGTCGCCGCTCTGGTTCTCATCAGCAGTATAGCCCACCTCGCCCTCACCCGCGATCCTCTCCACACCACACACCTCACCTTTCTCCTCCTTGCCGCCGCCTTCTTCCTCCCCTCTCCCCCTACCCTCGTCGGGCTCATCCTAGTCACCCTGTCGGCGTGGCTCTCCGTCGCCTGGCCTGCCCTGGACACGACGCCCTGGCGCCACCACAGCCTCATCTTGGTCGCCGCATGTGCGCTCTCCCTTGCCCTACAAAACGCACATCTCCGCGCCACGCGCAACCTCCAACACTACCGCCATCAGGCCGAGCGTCGTGCCCACGACCTCCGCCTGCGTGCTGCGCATCTGGAGACCCTCATCTCGGTCGGAAACTCCATCAACGCCTTTCTTGATCTCGATGCGCTCCTCAATCACGTCGTTCAGACTCTGCACACGACCTTCGGCTTTGACTTCGTCGGCATCTTCCTCATCGACGAGACGGGTGATTACCTCGTCGCGCGTGCCGGCACGGGCGAAGCCGGACGCAAGCTCATTCACGGCAGCCATCGCCTCGTCGTCGGCGAGTTAGGGCTCATCGGATGGGCCTCGCGCC
Organism: uncultured Anaerolineales bacterium; assembly: GCA_964650935.1. Taxonomy (GTDB): domain Bacteria; phylum Chloroflexota; class Anaerolineae; order B4-G1; family SLSP01; genus PWVB01. Next base: position 7,106 of record CAZYYC010000002.1, on the reverse strand, counting down.
ACCACGAATCCGTCTGCGTCAACGCCGTCTGTGATGATGAGCGTTACGTACGCCTCGGCCCACTCGATGACACGCAGTCGGAGATGGTCATTCCCCTCGAAGCCGGTGACGTGCTGCTGGGCGTCCTCGATATCCAGTCGCAGCAATGCGATGCCTTTTGCGATGATGACCTGCGCGTCTGCCTCTCGCTCGCCGGGCAGATCTCTATGGCAATCCGCAACGCCTCGAGGTACGAGTTCGAGCACGCCCAGCGCGCGCTGACGGAAACGCTCTACACCGTCGGTCGCGCCCTCTCGCAGACCCTGGACATCTCAGAGGTCCTCGATCTCATCCTCACCAGCCTCGGGCAGATCGTGGGCTATGATCGTGGATCGGTGTTACTCCAGCGCGAGAACGTGCTCGAAATCGTGGCGGCCCGGGGCTTCCCGCAGAGCAGCAATCCACTCGACATCCGCGTTGCCATCAAAGAGGGCGACGTCTACCGCCGCATCTATGAGACCAAGGAACCCCTCACCGTTCCGGTGATCGAGCAACGTCCCGATTGGGATTACGTCGAGGGCCTGCCGCCGGCCCGTTCATGGGCCGGGCTGCCGCTCATCAACGCCGACGATGAAGTCATCGGTATGCTCTCCTTAGCCCGCGAGCAGCCCGTTCCCTACACCTGCGATGAGGTCGCGCTGGGGACCGCCTTTGCCGGCCAAGCCGGTGTGGCCCTCCACAACGCCAGCCTCTATATGGAGCTCTCGGATGCCTACCGTCAGCTCGCCAGCCTCGATCGTGCGAAGTCCGACTTCATCTCCTTGGCCTCTCACGAGCTGCGCACCCCTCTGACCCTCGTGATGGGGTACAGCCATATGCTGCTCGAGGAACCGGCGCTCCACCAGAGGAAAACAACCGCCAATATGATCGAGGGTCTTGCCCTGGGCGCCGAGCGCCTGCAGGAGATCGTCAACCGAATGGTCGACCTCGCCGAGATCGAGAGCCAGACCCTGCAACTCGACTTCCTGCCGATGGACCTCTGCGAGCTTCTCAAGGACGTGACAAGAGATCTCGCCGAAGCCGCCGCAGAACGCAGGATCGAGGTCCATCTCGCCGATTGTTCAGCCTGCGCTCCCCTCGAGGGCGATCGCATGGCCCTCGATAAGGTGGTGCGTCACTTGGTGACCAACGCCATCAAATACACGCCCGACGGAGGAAAGATCACCATCACCGCTCGGCAGACTCTCTCCGATCTCTATGGTTTGCCCGAACCCTGTATCAAGATCGTCGTGGCCGATACGGGCATCGGCATTGACCCTGTGCACCAGCAACGCATCTTCGACAAGTTCTATCAGGTCGGCGAGATCAGCCTCCACTCCTCCGGGACCATCAAGTTCCGCGGTGGCGGACCGGGCCTGGGCTTGGCCATCGTCAAGGGCATTGTCGAGGCCCATCGAGGTCAGGTCTGGGTGGAAAGCCCCGGTCACGACGTACGCAGCTGCCCGGGCAGTCGCTTCTACGTGCTGCTCCCCCTCCAGCAGCCCAGCATCGAGACGATCCGCCGCGGGAAGCGGTTGCCGATCGACCTCGACAGCTGACCGCGCCCTGCGCCCCCGCTCTACCTGACGTTCATCAGCCCCTAGGTGAGGGTACAGCGTGGGGCAACACGCCGCGAGACTAGGTGTCCTGCTGTCAATCTGAGAGAGCGTCGGGGATCTCCGACTCGATCCCACGAATCCGTGGATGCGTCACGATCGCGAGCGCGCCCAGTGTGTAGAAGAGCCCCGCGAGAATGAAGATCAGGGCGATGCCGTGACCTGGCCCAGCGCCGATGGTCGGCCCCAGGTGTCGGGCAAGCACCCCATCCTCCATCATCCACGGCTCGAAGAGATACTCCGCCAGGGGTCCGGCAAGAGCATAGGAGAGCGGCACGATGGAGGACGCGATCATGCTACGAATGGCGAACACGCGTCCCTGAATCGCCGGGGCGACCTTCGTCTGCCAGATCGCCTGGCTGCACCCCTGGGAAATCGGCATAGCCATCATAAAGATGAAGTTATTCAACGCCAAGAGCGGAATCGTCAGACGTAGGCCGAAGGCGAAGGTCGTGAGGCCCAGCACCGTCTCCGCGGCGTAGATGCCCAGGATGCGGCGACGTGGGCCTCCCCAGGTGCTCATCAACACTGTCCCTACGAGCATCCCCATCCCGGCGACGGCGTTCAAGTAGCCCAACACGTCCGGCGTCGTCATATTGAGGATGAGCGGCGTGTAGAGTGCAAAGGTGATACTGACGAGGAAGTTGAGGAGGGCAAAGACAAGCAACAGCCCCAGGAGGCCCGACCGCTCACGGATGTAGGTCCACCCGAAGACGGCCTGCTTCAGGAACGAGCCCCGCTCTCCCTCATCTTCCTCACTGACCTCGGGCTGCGGGAAGCGAACGAGCAGGAGCGTGCCCAGCGCAACGAAGTACGAGCAGATGTCGATCACCAGAACAGCCTTGAGCCCCGCTGTGACAAAGAGCGCACCGGCGATCGCGGGCGCGGCAAGCTGGCTGAGGGCGTCGCCGATCTGCGTCATGCCCGCGGCGCGTCCAAGATGGCGTTTCGGGACCAGGAGCGAGGTGGCAGCAGCATAGGCGGGCCACTGGAACGCACTAAACGCCGAATTGATGAACGTCGCCACGTAGATGTGCCACACCTGTAGGTCGCTCCAGAGGAGCACCGCCACGATGAGAAGTGAACTGATCCCCGCACCGGTATCGGCCAACATCATCACCAACCGGCGATCCCACCGATCACTGACCACCCCGGCAACCGGCGCGAGCAGAACTCGTGGCAGAACCGAGATCAGCAACGTGACAGCGTAGAGCGTCGGCGAGCGGGTGATCTCATAGGTCCATACACCTAACGCAAAGCCCGTGATCGACGACCCCAAGGTCGAGACCACTTGCCCCGCCCACACTGTGACGAAAACCCTTAGCCCTCGAGCTTGCATGGCTCCTCTCTGAACCGGCGCATCTTTCGAACGACCAGGTCATGGGCGACTCGCTAAAGGAGCAGGATCCATCCGCTGGCCCTCTCCGACTTTGACGATCAGACCGCTTCCTTGAGCGGCATGATACTGCAGCATCGGGCCGCTGTCACGGCACGCCGGACCCAAAGAGCGCGATGGTGCCGAATCCGCGTGGCGGTGTAGGTGACCGGGACTGTCGAGTATCCACCACGCCACTCCGCCCTATAATAGCCACATTATCCGGTCGGCTGCCGCATCGACGGTTCGCCGCCCCCTACCCATTATCTGAAAGGATCGGCATTATGCGACGGGCAGTCAGTGTTAGCCTGGGGAGTTCCACGCGCGACAAACAGGTGGAACTCGAGCTGTTGGGCGAGAAGGTCTTGATCGAACGAATCGGAACAGACGGGAACGTTGAGCGGGCGGCATCCCTCTTCCGCTCGCTGGATGGAAAGGTCGACGCTTTCGGGATGGGGGGTATCGACCTCTCGGTCGGGACTCCGCAGCACGCCTATCCCTTGCACGCGGCGCGGCACCTCATCCGCGATGTCCAACGTACGCCCGTCGTTGATGGACGTGGTCTCAAGTTCACCCTTGAGCGCCGCTGTATGGCCTATGTCCAGGAGCACCTGGACGGCGAGCTCGTGCCCAAGCGTACGCTGGTCAACGTCGCCTCAGATCGCTACGGCATGGCTCTCAGCCTGCACGAGGCGGGCTATGACGGTGTCTACGGCGACTTGCTCTTCGCGCTGGGTATGCCCATCGCGCTGCGCACCTTGGCCCAGGTCGACCTGCTGCTCCGCCTCTTGGGGCCGATCGCGACGCGGCTGCCCATTGCCATGCTCTATCCCGTCGGCGAGAAGCAGCACGAGACCGTGCCCCGCTTTACGCGCTGGTATCGATGGGCCACCATCATCGCCGGAGACTGCAGCTACACCAAGCGGCACATGCCGCCGCGTCTCGACGGAAAGACAATCCTCACCAACACCACCACCGAGGCCGACGTAGAGTCCTTCACCTCCGCCGGGGTGCGCTACCTGGTGACCACCACGCCACGCCTCAACGGTCGCTCCTTCGGCACCAATATGATGGAGGCGGCACTGGTGGCAGCCGCGGGCAAAGGGCGGGCCTTGACCCGCGACGAGTTAGACGAACTCATCGAGCAGCTGGGGATGCACCCCCACATCATGACCCTGAACGGCTAGGAGGTGACAGTGATGGACGCAGTAGTACTCGCCGGTGGCGTACCCCAGCAGGAGGACCTGCTCTATACCCATACCCAGGGACAGCCCAAGGCGCTGCTCGACATCGCCGGCAAGCCGATGGGACAGTGGGTGCTCGATGCCCTGACCGGTGCCCCGAGCATCACCCGCATCGTCGTGGTGGGCATCGAGGAAGGCCAGGGGCTGGATTCACCCATGGTCGTGGCTTATCTACCCGATGCCGGCTCGATGCTGGGCAACTGCCTCGCCGGCATCGAGCGCGCGACAACCGCCCATCCCGAGGCCCCACAGGTCCTGATGGTGAGCTGCGATATCCCTTTGCTCACCAGTGCGATGATCGAGGCGCTGCTGAGGCTGGCGGATGATCCGTCCGTCGACATCTACCACAGCCTGATCTCGCGCGCCAGGATGGAGGCACGCTTCCCGACCTCGCGGCGCAGCTACGCACACTTCGCAGAGGGTGATTTCGCAGCCGGCGACATCCACGTGGTCGCACCGCACATTGGCCAGACGCACCACGACCTCTGGCAGGCCTTGATGCGGAACCGTAAGAGCGTCGCGAAGCAAGCCCTGCACCTCGGACCGATCTTCCTACTCCGCTACCTCTCCGGACGTCTGACGCTGCCCGAACTCGAACAACGCGTGCAGCGGAAACTGGGGCTCAACGTCCGCGCTCTCGAGGTCCCCTACCCCGAGATGGGCATGGACGCCGACAAACCCTTCCAGCTCGAGATCTGCCGTCGTGAACTGGCTCACGGAGAGACGGCGTGAGCGGCTGGCGAACCCGCGCCGCCGACCTTGATGCCCGGGCCACCATGGCTCTATCCGGCCGGCTCGCGTGCGCACCACCGCGGCGCGCACGCGTGACCCGGGTAGTCATGGGGCTCTGGACGCGCACCGGCGACAGCCTCCTCTGGTTGGCCATCGGCGTCCTGACGTGGCGTTTCGGCACCGGCTTCTGGGCACGCCTGGGCGAGCGCGTCGTCCTGGCGACAGCCCTTGCCTGGTGTGCGAGCACCCTCCTCAAATACCTGATCCGCCGCCCGCGTCCCGAGGGCGCAGGGGGGCACTTCTACTCCGAATTCGACCCCCACGCCTTCCCCTCCGGTCACGCCGCCCGCGCCGGCGCGCTCTTCGTCGCTGTGGGAACGCTGCTCCCCTGGTGGGGCGCGCTGCTCTTGCTGCTCTGGACCGTGAGCGTCGCGATCAGCCGCGTTGTCCTGGGTCTGCACCACGCTGCTGACGTCATCGTCGGCCTGTTGATCGGCGCTCTCGTAGGCACCTTGTTGGTCGTGATACTCTAGCGACCCGGTAGAACACACGATGAGGGTCTCCAAGACAACTCACGCGGACGACGGCACGATGACCTCGAGAGCCGCATCCCCTCAAGCCTCGTCCGGCGTCCTATCACGGACATATCAGCTCCTTCCGGCTATGTGCCTGCTCCTTTTATGCTACAGCGCACTTCTCCTGCCCACGTTGAACCGTCAGGGCATCTCCTGGGACGAACAGACCGACATCGACATCGCGCGGTCCTATCTGGCGCAACCGGATGGCTGGCTCAGAGGCTCGTCCTCCGACCCCAGCCAGACACGGCTGCCGATGGCGGTCGTCGCCGCCGTCTACGGGCTGCTCAGAACGGATGACCTCCTCACCGCCCGGCTGGTCAGTTACGTCGTTGGAGCGCTGACCATCGTCGGCACCTTCCACGCCGGCCTACGCGACTTCGACGCCAAGAAGGGGCTGCTAGCCGGGGCTATCCTCGCGACAAGCCCCTTTTTCCTTTCGTTCGCCAGGATAGCCTTCACGGAAACCGATATCTATGTGGCCTGCGCCCTCACCTGGTTGCTGGCGACGATGTCACGACTGCGGCAGACCGGATCGTTGGGCTGGGCAGCCGTCACGGCGGTCGTCCTCGGCCTGGCCTTATCGGGCAAGGCCACAACGATCGTGATCTTTCCCGCCATCGTCCTCGACATGCTGTCCTTCCCGAGGCAACGGCGGAGCATTGACCTAGCTACCAAGGACCTGCGCAGAGGCGTTGGGCTTTTGGCACTGATGTGCGCCGCCATCGCGTTCGGCCGGCTCAGTCTGAATACGATGGCGCCCGAATGGCGCGAGGAGCCACTGCTACGATTCCATTTCCTCCTCGCCTTCGGCGCGTGGGTCGCAGTCCTGATCTGGGCGGTGCGGCATCGCGACAGAACCGCGGCGCCGCTTCACCTGGTCGGCTTCGTGCTCGCCCTGGCCCTTGGGACCTTCATGGTGCTGCCACCCGTACACACGACCAACCCCGCCATCATCGCCAGTCTGATCTCCAGATTCGAGCACGAGATGACCTGGAGTCCTGCCTTCATCGGAGAGGCTGCAACCCTCCACCTAGCAAGCGTGCTCTTCAAGTCCAGCCCACTCATCGGGCTGGGGCTCCTGGCAAGCCCGGTGGCAGCAGCCCGAGCGTGGAGGCGGAGACCGACGCTTAGGTTCCCGTTGCTCGTACTCGCCTTCTACTGCCTTGGGCTGGTCCTGCTGCCGCTCGCACAGACCTTCTACATGGTCCCCGTGCTACCGATCTTAGCGATCTTGGGCGCGGATCAGCTCCTGACGCTGATGTCACGTCGGAGGGCCCTGGCGCTGGGCCTAGGTGCCCTGGCTGCCCTGGGGCTGGGCGTCGATCTGGCTCTCTGCTATCCGGACTATAACCTCAACGGCTACCAGTGGCTCGGCGCCCGCTTTATCGGACATCGCTCCTCCATCGGCTACCGCAGCGTCGTCCAGACCACGTCCGACGGCGTACAACAGGCCGCACAGTGGCTGAACGACCACGCGCGCCCCGGCGACCGCGTGGTCGTCTATGCCTATCCGTGGCACATCCTGGAAGCGACCTCTCCCGAT
>CAZYYC010000001.1:26801-63449 GCA_964650935.1 uncultured Anaerolineales bacterium | reverse complement strand
GGAGCTCTGTGATCCGGTTGCCAACATCACAGTCTTCGAGCTGGAGTTCGAAGAGATGCCGGTTCAGACGCGTTGCAGGGCTTATCCTCAATTACATCTTGGGGAAGACCTTCTCGCGTGAGGTGTGGCTGACCAACCGTCGACTTCGAGTCGATCGACACAATGAGCGCACACGAAGCGCTAATGTGGTGATCGCGCTTGGTTACATGAATGTCGCTCTCACAGGATGTACGTCTCTGTGAGAGCGACATTGTCTACAAGGCATGAGTGCCCCACCTGTGCGTAGGTGGGAGGGTCATCCGCTGTGATGTGGGCTCTGAACAATCACGGGGTCGCCAGGTCGCACCCAGCCGCCCTTCAGGATGCGGGCGAACATCCCCGCGTTCCGACGGGGCTGTCCATCTGCGTCGGTTGAGACGGCCTCGAGCAGGCGAGGGTGGCTGCCATTCAGCTGACCGCATGGATCGCGGACCTCGGTCAGCTCCACCAGCGCAGGACCGAACGCAACCTGGGTGCCGAGCGGTAGGGCCATCATCGAGATGCCCTCCACCACGATGTTTTCAGCCATCATGCCCGGCTCGAGGTCGATGCCGCGTCGCGCAAGGTCGGCGTAGATCGTGGTATCGGTGATCAGCACGTGGCGATGGTTCGGCTTGGTCGGGTCCAGTTTGGCTAGGTAGCGGTGGCGTACGAACTCGCCCGCGTGATAGTCCCCCGGAATGCCGAAGTCCTCGACGAACTCGACGGCATCCACGGCGTATTTCGGCACGCCCGGTTCGGCCTTCCGGCAGACCGCAACAACGGATCCGCGATTCTGTGATGGCTGCATAGGTATCTCCTCCGTCGGGCGGTAGATGACCTATCTCTAGGAGACGTACCACCCGATGCAATGTCTACGTTCGTGGGCAGGGTAGTCGGCGTGGTCTACATCCGAACGCTAGGTCGGAACTTGTAACCATAGACGATAGTGCCGTCCTCGCCGTGCGTGCGTAGGCGGCGGGTGACCATCTCGACGGGCATCCCGATCCTGACGTCATTGGGCGCGACATCCGTGAGCTGGGCCGTCACGACGGGCCCCTCCTCGAGTTTGACCAGCGCGACGGTGTAGGGCGTGTAGGGTTCAAAGCCCTCCGGTGCACTGTAGATCGTGCTGAAGGTGTAGACCTCGCCGCGTCCACTTAGGGGCACGGGTGTCTTCGCCGGCTTGTTGCAGGCAGGGCAGATGTCCCGCGGCGGGAAAATCGCGACGCCGCAGTGATCACAGACCTCACCCTCTAGTCGATATCGCTGTCCTCGCAACCGCCAATCGTTGGCGACCTTTGCTTCCATAGTCTATAAGCTCCTTTTTTGCTGCTACGTCATCCGTTCCAGGATGTGTGTGATAACGGTCGCGCCGCTGCCGCCGATGTTCTGGGTCATGCCGAGGCGCACATCGGGAATCTGATTGGGTCCGGCTAGGCCACGTAGTTGCAGGACCGACTCGACCACCTGGTAGATCCCGGTAGCGCCGACCGGATGCCCGCGTGCCTTGAGCCCCCCCATGGTGGCGATCGGGATCCGACCTTGGGGGGCGATCTCGCCGTCGAGCGCGAGCTGCACGCCCTTGCCGCGCTCAGCAAATCCTGCCGCCTCCAGGCTCAGTGCGGCCATGATCGTGAACGCATCGTGAAGTTCGAAGAAGTCGAGATCGTCGGGTCCGATCTCTGCCTGCCGGTAGGCTTTCCGGCTTGAGGCGATCGCGGCCTCGAGTCGGAGCGGGTCCTTACGGTCGTGGACCGCCAGCGGGGCCATGCCGATCGCCGAGGCCCGAATCTTGACCGGGGCGGGGTTCAGGGTGCGCGCGAATTCCGCCGGCGCCAGCACGACGGCGGCGGCCCCATCGCACACCGGCGACGCGTCAAGGAGCCCCACCGGCGTGGCGATCATCGGTGCGCGCGCGTAGGCCTCCGCCGAAATCGGCGACTGGAACATCGCGTGGGGGTTGTGTGCGCCATTGGCGTGTGCGATGACCGGAAACTGCGCGAAGTCCTCACGCTTCCAACCGAACTCATGCATATATCGCTGCATCAGCAGCGCATTCAGGGCGACGAACGAAATGCCCTGGCTGACCTCGTACTCGGCATCCGCCGCTGCTGCCAGCGCTGCCGTGGTCTCGCGCCCGGAAGTGTCGGTCATCTTTTCGACACCCAGCACCATAACTATATCGACCAGGCCGCTGCCGACCGCCATATAGCCGACGCGCAACGCCGCTGAACCCGAGGCGCAAGCGGCCTCCACTTTGAAGGCCTCGGCGCCGTTCAGCGCCATAAAATCGACGGCCAACGCGCCGAGATGTGACTGTCCCGCGATCTCACCGGAGAGCATATTGCCCACGTAGACCGCATCGACCGTTTCGATGTTCGCGTCGCGCAACGCGGCAAGCCCCGCTTCCAGCATCAGATGCCGGATGCCAACGGTCCAATGCTCATCCACCGGCGTTTGTCCGACACCGATAATCGCTACATCACGCATAGATACTCCTGTGATCTTCCGGCTCCCATACGTCCTGATCCCCTAATCACGCAGCTTGCCGCGATAACGAGTGTAGAGAGCGTAATCGATCTCAACACGGCGATGGATGTAGTCGGCGACGGTGGGAGCTTTGCCCTGTCGCGCCGTGATGTCTTCGGTGACCTGCCAGGCAAAGGCATCGGAACCGGCGCCGGAGCCAAAGCTGACCAACAAGATCCGATCGCCGGGATGGGCTATGTCCAGGACAGCTGAGAAGCCCGTCAGAGAGGCCCCGGCATAGGTATTGCCGATGAGGTTGCTGACCAGGCCCGGTTCGATCTGTGCCGTGGTAAATCCCAGGCGCCTAGCGGCACGACTGGGGAACTTGACGTTGGGTTGGTGGAAGATGGCGTAGGTGAAATCGCTTGCGGTCACGCCCAGCTCATCCATCAGCGCCGCTGCAGCAGCCTGCGTGTGATGGAAATAGGCGGGCTCTCCTGTGAAGCGCCCTCCGTGGCGCGGATAGTGCTCGTCGGAACGCCGCCAGAAGTCAGGCGTATCGGTGGCGTAGGAGAGTGATCCAAGGAAGGTCGCCACAGCCTCCTCTGCCGGGCCCACGATGAAGGCACTGCCGCCACTGGCTGCGGTGTACTCCAATTCGTCGCCGGGTCGTCCCTGCGCCGTGTCTGCGCCGATGGCTAGGGCATAGTCGCCCATTGCCGAGCCGACAAGGCCCAGCGCCGACTGCAGCGCCTCGCTGCCGGCTTTACATGCGAACTCGAAGTCCGCCGCTAGCAGGTAAGGCGTCGCCCCAAGTGCCTCGGCGACCAGGGTCGAGGCAGGTTTGACGGCATAGGGAGGCGACTCGCTGCCGATCCAGATCGCGCGCAGGGAACTCGGCGAGATCTCGGCGCGTGCAACCGCGTTGCGTGCTGCCTCAATAGCGATGGTCACCGTGTCTTCATCAAGGCCGGCAACCGCTTTCTCGCGGATCGGCCCCCGACCTCCACCGGACCAGACTCTGGCGACCTCGGTGCTGGGCAGACGGTACATAGGAATGTAGGAGCCGTAGCCCGCGATTCCCACCTCCCGTTGTGGCTTCATCAGACGAACGCTAGGCACACACCCCTCCTCTCATTGTCCCCGCCGTCGCTTGAGAAGCTCTCTGGCTGCGTCGATCCGGATGTTGCGCTTCGCGATCATCGCCCCGGCGATGTCGTTGATCTCAGGGCCCTGCGCGCCGGCAGCCATCGCCACCTGGCGGGCATGCAGGCTCATGTGTCCCCGTTGGATGCCTTCGGTGGCGAGTGCGCGCAGGGCAGCCAGGTTCTGAGCGAGCCCCACGCTCACGACGATCTCGGACAACGCATTGGCCTCCCGAACCCCTAGGATCTTGAGCGCTACCTGGGCTGTGGGGTGGACGCGGGTGGCACCACCGACCGTGCCTAAGGCCAGCGGGAGCGTCAGCTCGCCGGTCAGATGCCCTTGACCATCGCGCCGCCAGCTGCTCAGGCTGGTGTAGCGTCCCTCGCGGGCTGCGTAGGCATGAGCCCCCGCCTCCACGGCGCGCCAATCGTTGCCGGTCGCCAACACGACGGCATCGATGCCGTTCATAATGCCCTTGTTGTGCGTTGCAGCGCGGTAGGGATCAGCAGCAGCGAAGGCCCACGCCAGCTCAATACCCTCGGCAACTTCGGCGCCCTCAAATCCGTTGAAGGCGAGAGCCGTCTCCGGGATCGTGACCCTGGCGCGTGCCAATCGCTGATCGGCCAAGTTGCTCAGGATGCGCAGGTAGGGCCTACCTCCGGACAAAGCCGCCAGTTCGGGAGCCAGGCGCTCGCAGGCGGAGTTCACAGCATTGGCGCCCATAGCGTCACGGACGTCATAGAGCAGGTGCACGATCAACATAGGCCCCTGAGGCGTATCCATGATACGTGCCAGGAGGTCGCGCGCCCCACCGCCGAGGCCCACCAACACCGGATCGACCTCGTTGGCTCGCTTGAGCAACGTGGCCTTGTTGGCTAGGATCGCTTCGCGTCCGGCCTCGACGTCGACCACGTCGACGAGTTGAATCTGCCCGATCATCACCGGCGCGTCGGCCTCTGCTTGGAAGCCGCCACCGGTACGCGCTAGCTTGCCGGCCAATGAGGCACCGGCAACGACGGAGGGCTCCTCGATCACCATCGGGATAAGGACATCGCGACCGTTGATGGTGAAGTTCGTGGCGATGCCCAACGGAAGCGCGTAGAGGCCCACGGCGTTCTCGACCATATGGTCGGCCTGGTCGAGACGCAGTCCGAGCCCTGTGCTCAGAACGCGAGCCTCATCGTCCGAAAGGGAGATCTGGTCCCGGATGAGTTGGATGCGTTCCTCGATGGAGCGTTGGTAGAATCCGCTGAGCCGTGAGTTGATTTGTTCAGGTATGACAGGCATGGTCTCTCTTTCTAACAGGCCCATCATAACATGGACGCTCTCTCAAAAGCTATCAGAACGAGAATTCTAACCGTCGCCATACGCTCCGGCGCCATTGTAGAGGGGAGGTCCTGACGCTAACCTTGCTTTCTTTGGCGATTTGGGTTATTCTCGATGAAGATCTGTTCTATCATCGTGGGAGCCGGCGTCAACGTGTTGCGTGAACTGCACATTCAGGATTTTGCGATCATCGACGAGCTTCATCTTACTCTGGAGCCGGGCTTCAATATTCTGACGGGTGAGACCGGGGCGGGGAAGTCGATTCTCATCGATGCGGTGACCCTTGTACTGGGCGCGCGCGCCGACACCGGCATGTTGCGCCAAGGGGCAGAGAGCGGACGGGTCGAGGGGATGTTCCTGTTGTCCGCCCCCCTGCAGGCGACTGTGGCTCCGATTCTGGAGCGAGAGGGTCTGGAAGGGGATGTTCCGGACACGCTCTGGTTGGCCCGCGAGCTGCGCAGCTCCGGACGTACGGTCGCGCGGGTTAACGGTCGTGCGGTGTCGGTGGCGTTGCTGCGTGAGATCGCCGAGTTGCTGGTGGATGTCCACGGGCAGAGCGAGCACCTCAGCTTGCTCAGGGTCAGAGAACACCTCAGCCTCTTGGATCGTTTCGCTGGTTTGGAGCCGTTGGCGGTGCGTATGGCCGACCTGGCCCGCAGCCTCCGCGGCATTCGCCGCGAACTCAACCAATTGCTCAGTAACGAACGTGAGCGTATGCAACGGATGGACCTCCTCCATTTCCAGGTTGAGGAGATCCGCAACGCGGCCCTCAAACCCGGCGAGAAGGAGGCACTCGAAGCCGAGTTATTGCGGCTGACGAATGCCGAGCAGTTGGTCGCGCTGGCGTCGGGAATCGTGGTGCGCCTTGATGAGGGTGGTGAGCGTTCACCGGCTGTGTTGGATCTGTTGGGGCGCAGTCAGAAGGATATGGCGGCCCTCGTGCGCGTTGATCCCGGCTTGGAGCCGCATCTGCACACGCTGGATGAGGCGGTTTACCAACTCGAGGATCTAGCGCGGGTCTTGCGTGACTATACGGGTGAGATCGAGTTCAACCCACAGCGACAGGCATGGGTGGAGGAACGCTTGATCCTGCTGCGCCACCTCGAGCGCAAGTACGGTGGCGACATCGAGGAGATCCTGGCCTATGCGGATCGCAGTGCGAGAGAGCTAGAGGCGCTCGAACATAGCGATGAGCGGATCGCAGCGTTGCAGCAGGACGAGGCAGCGTCGTTGGAGAGCTGTAGTGAGCTTGCCGTCGAGCTGTCCCAGCGACGTCGTGAGGCTGCAGCGCACCTGGCTGCCGAGATCGAGCGTGAACTCAACGATCTGCGGATGGAAGGGGCGCGATTTGGCGTGGCGTTCGAGTGGGAGGCGGATGAGGCGGGCCTTTGGCTTGCCGACACGCTTGCCGTTGCCGTGGCGGTGACCAGCGATGGTGTCGAGGTCCTTGACGGGAGCGAGACAGGCCTCAGGCGGGTTGCCTTCGATGGCACCGGGATGGACCGTGTAGCCTTCCTCGTGGCGCCCAATGTGGGTGAGGGACTCAAGCCGCTGGTCAAGACGGCGTCCGGTGGCGAGACCTCGCGGCTGATGCTGGCGTTGAAGACGGTTCTGTCGCGGGCCGATCGCACGCCTACCCTCATCTTTGACGAGATCGATCAGGGGATCGGTGGTCGCGTCGGTACGGTGGTAGGCACGAAGCTATGGCGGTTGACTCAGACCGGGGACGACGCGGCATCGGGTCATCAGGTGCTCTGCATTACGCATCTGCCGCAATTGGCCGGCTTCGGCGATGTTCACTTCAGGGTGGCCAAAGACATCGTGGGGCAACGCACCGTGACGCATGTCTCGCGTCTGGACGCCGAGGAAAGGATTACGGAGTTGGCTCAGATGCTGCTCGGAGATACCAGCGGTGCTGCGGCAGAACATGGTGCGCACGAGATCCTTGTACAAGCCGCGCGGGTCAAGGCTGACCTGCCGACCCGCCCTTGACGACGTGTTTGCTGATTGTTAGAAGACCATTATAATCTATGGGCAGTTGTCCGGGCTATGCCTGTCTCCTTGTGTAGATCAAGCTAAGGACGGTCGCGTATGGCACTAAAAGGTAAGCTTGAGGATTTTGGCATCACGCAGTTGCTGAATCTCATCAACTTGGCCCGAAAGAGCGGCACGCTCTATCTTGAGGGGTCGGATGAAGAGGCTTATCTTTGCTTTCGTGAGGGTAAACTGATCTATGCGGTGAAGGCGGGAGTCGATGATTCTCTGCCGGCGGTTCTGCAACGCGCAGGTGTATTTACCCCCGAGCAGATCCGCATGATCAGGGATAATATGCCCGGGAAATCGGATCAGGACATCGCGAGAGTCCTGATCACCAGCGGGCGCCTCAAGCAGCAAGCCGTGCTACGCCACGTGCGCGAGCACATTCTGACCCTTGTCTATCAGGTCTTCTCATGGAATCGCGGGGGTTTCAGGTTTGAGCCCGCCGAGTTGCCTGTGCAGGGCAAGATCACGACGTCGATCGCGCTCGAGAATGTCATTATGGAGGGCAATCGGCGCCTCAAGGAATGGGAACTGCTTCGAGATGAGCTTCCGGATTTGAATATCGCGCTTAAGTTTGCCGAGAGGCCCACGACGCCGCTTCGTGATATCAACCTGAACGTGGAGGAGTGGCGTGTGATCTCATTTATCAACCCGCGTAACACCATCCTGCAGATCGCTCAGTACAACAATATGGATGAGCTGCAGATCCGCAAGATCGTCTACGGTCTGCTGCAGGCGGGATTGGTGGAGATGATCCGTCCGGCGCGTCCGACTGTGTCCGGCACGCCGACCTCGCGGGCAACCGCATCTGCGGAGGAGATGCCCGCGACTGCCCCTCAGATGCGTCGACCCGCCGTCAAACGAGGTATCATCCAGAAACTCATTCGACGCATTCGGGAGCTCTAGCCTATGCTTCACCAGACGTCCGTGCAGACCGTCAAGATCGTCGTCACGGGGCCCTTCTCAGCCGGCAAGACGGAGTTCATCCAGACGATCAGTGAGATAGATGTGGTTGCTACGGAGCGTCGAATCACCCGGGCCTCGGAGCGCATCAAAGATCAGACGACGGTCGCGATGGACTTCGGGCGGATCACGATCGACGACGAACTGATCCTCTATCTCTTCGGAACGCCAGGACAGAAGCGGTTTGACTTCATGTGGGAGATCCTTTCTGAGGGGATGCTGGGATTTGTCGTGATGATCGACAGTACGCGACCGGAGACCTTTCGAGAGGCTCGGCGGATCCTGGATACCTTCCGCAGCTATTCGCCGGTGCCCTACATTGTTGCCGCCAATAAGCAGGACCTACCCGATGCCTGGCCTGCTGAGGATTTGCGCATTGTGCTACGGGTCGAGCCGGGCATCAAGGTCGTCTCGTGCGTAGCCAACGAGCGGGAATCGGTAAAAGAGGTCTTGTTGGAGTTGCTGTACTCGATTCTGGAACTGGTCGATGCAGAGCCGGTGTGATAGGGGAATCCGGCGTTAGGGCGCCGAAACGGCGAGGCTCATGAGCTCGATCGTCACCGACCGTGGGGTAGTTCACTATGAAGCCTTTGGCCGCGGCGAGCCCGTGGTGTTGTTGCACTGCTGGCTTGGGTCGTGGAACTATTGGCTCTCGACGATGGAGTATCTCGCCAAGCACCGGTACCGAACGTACGCCCTGGACTTCTGGGGGTTCGGCGAGTCGGCCAAACAGGGCTCTTTCTCCGTTCATGAATACGTTGAGATGGTGGATCAGTTCATGGAGCGTATGGGGCTTACCCGCGCGCGCGTGATGGGCCATTCGATGGGGGGCACCGTCTCTCTGTCATTGACGCTGGCACACCCTGCACGCGTTTCGAAGGTGGCGGTCGTCGGTTCGCCGATCGCGGGGACCGGCCTTAGTCCCTTGCTTAAGCTCTCCGGTCGCCTGCGCTTTGCCCAACTGCTTTACGCGATTCCGGGGTTGCTGCCGGCTGTTATCAAGATACTCTCCACGACCTATGCACGGGACTGGCGGACGCTGTGGGAGATGCTGTCGCGTGATCTATCCCGTACCACGGTTGAGTCCTTTTCACGCAGCATCGGTGACCTGCGCCGCACTGATCTGCGTCCTCACCTTCACGCATGTCACGTTCCCGCGATGGGTATCTACGGACGGCGCGATAACATCGTCAGTCCGAAACAGGGCGAGGTGCTGCGTGGAGGCGTTGCCGATGCGCAGGTCCACTATTTCGAGGCCTCTGGGCACTTTCCGATGCTGGATGAGACGGAGCGCTTTCACAAGACGATCCTGGGGTTCCTGGTTGAGCCGACGGCCCCGAAGCGGGACGGCGAGTTGACAGTGGCGTGACCTTGGCGTTTGCGCATCCCGATTCGGCCTTTCCGAATAAGATCTCGCGCATTCTGCTCCAGAGTGTCAGGGATGTTCTGGGGGTCAATGGCTATAGTGCGGTGCTGACCACCGCCAGGCTCACGCATCTGATCGAGGTGTTGCCGCCTTCGGATTTCGAGCCGGGTATGACGTTTGTCGAAGTCGGACGGCTCTTTGAGGCGCTTGAGAGCATCTACGGTGTCCAGGGATCGCACCGGCTAGCTCGCCGTGCGGGGCAGGAGAGCTTCAAGTATTGGGTCGAGGGCCTTAGCGGTGTTCTGGGTATCGCCGACGTCCTGTTCAGCGTTTTGCCTATAGGCTGGCGGGTCCGGATCGGGTTGGAGACCTTAGCCGAGATCTTCAACCGCTATTCGGGCCAGCGTGTGGTGCTGGGGGAGAGCCATCACGGCTATTTCCTGGCACTTGAACGCTGTGGTTTCTGTGAGGGGCGCCGCACGGAGTCACCGGCTTGTGCTTTCCCGATCGGCGTTTTGGATGAGACGCTCTTCTGGGTCAGCCGTGGACGCCGCTTCTCGATCGAGGAGACAGCTTGTATCGCCTGTGGTGATCCGGTCTGTTCTTTGTTGGTAGAGAAAACCCCCTTGGGGGCGACGGAAGGATAG
The DNA here is from genome assembly GCA_964650935.1 of uncultured Anaerolineales bacterium. GTDB lineage: Bacteria > Chloroflexota > Anaerolineae > B4-G1 > SLSP01 > PWVB01. The sequence goes on along the minus strand of CAZYYC010000001.1, from coordinate 53,471 downwards.
GACGTGCGTAAGGTTATCCTCAGGGATCGGCGGAAGATTGCGCCGTTCAACGAGCCTGCACGCGACTTGAGCGTGTTGGGTAAGCCCCTGTGGCTGTACCAACGCGATCTCCTGGCGGGCTATACGACCGAAGAGCGCGAGGTCGTGTCACTCTCCGATTTGCCTGATGATCGCCAAGAAACACTCGTGTGTCGTGACAATCTCTATTTCGATGAGAACTTCATCCGGGAGTTCATTGAACGTGCCCGCGCCTCAGGCAAGGCCTGCCGGGTGGCGTTCGACCTCGATGATCCCGCGATCACCGGTCACGCGATCCATCTTCAGCGAGGTATTCGACAAGAGGGTACGCACTACGTCGCCGATCTATGGTACTATCCCTACGGGGTGGAGCCTGTCGTTCGCCCGCTTGTGATCCACACCGAACCTCGCGAGGTTGGGTTCTATCACGTCCCTACACATATGTCCAACCAGCATGGGGACTTGGTCTACGATCTTCCGACTAAGGCCTTCCTCTCCATCGAGCACTGGCTGCACGTTCTGCATGCCAACATCGACTTCGGCATCTTTGCCATTGGGGCCCGCTTTGAACAGCAGGCTGAGCGAGATGTCGGGCTGAACCTCAAGCTGTTGTGGCGCGGTATGTTAGAGCGCAAACAGGTCCTTACGTCGTCGTTGCTGGTGCGGGTGGGCAGGAACTGCAGTATCGATCCGACGGCGACGATCCAAGGCCCTGCCTTCATCGGCAACAACGTCTCGATCGGCCCCGGTGCGGTCATCGGCAACTGCTACATCGGCAATAACGTCACCATTGATCAGGGATGCCAGCTGATGCTCAGCGTCGTTGGCGATCGATCATTCTTGCCGTTTCGTGCTTCGCTCTACCGCAGCGTGTTGATGGAAGACTGTATTGTCGCTCAGAACTCGTGTCTCCAGATGTGTGTCGTCGGGCGCGGATCGTTTATCGGCGCGGCGAACACCTTTACGGATTTCAACCTGGTCGACAAGACGATCAGATCACACTTCGACGGTAAGCTTGAGGATACCGGGATGACGGCCCTGGGAGGCGCCGTGGGACACAACGTCCGCATCGGGTCGGGGATGACCATCTTCCCCGCGCGTATGATCGACTCGGACGTGATCCTCTTTGCCTCTCCCGAACGCCGTGTCATCCGCAAGAACGTCCTTTGGGAGGACAGTGATCATCTCAAGCTCAAGGATGGGGCGAATCTACACCCAAGGCTCTATCCACGTGACTAGTGCATTTTGTTTGCCTACACAGGAGGCCAGCAATGAGTGAAGGACGCATCCTCGTAGTCGAAGATGACGCAGATATCTCCGGCATGCTGCAACTCTACTTCAAGTCACAGGGCTATGAGGTCTATGTAGCGCCGTTTGGTGAAAAAGCGCTTGAGCTCACGCGACAGAAGATGCCCAATGTGATCGTGCTTGACATCATGCTGCCCGACATCGATGGTTATGAGGTCTGTCGACGGCTGCGGACAAATCTCCGTACCAGCCATATCCCCATCATCTTTCTCACCCAGAAGGATGAGCGCAGTGACAGGATTCACGGACTCGAGCTCGGTGCGGATGACTACATCACGAAGCCGTTCGACGTAGAGGAGCTCCGTTTGCGCGTGCGGAATACCATCAGGAGTGCCGAGGTTGCTAGCCTGACGAGCCCGAGTACGGGATTGGCGAGTGGGCGCCTGATCGAACAGCAGTTACGGGGCTTGATGCAGAAGGATGATTGGGGCATCCTCTACGTGGGGATCAGGCATTTGGAGGCCTTCAACGAGGCTTATGGCTTTGTCGCGGGTCAGGATGTGCTGCGTTTCACCGGGATGGTGCTGAACGATGCGGTGGACGTGTCCGGGACCTCAGATGACTTCATCGGGCACATCGGCGGTGACGATTATGTGGTGATCACGAAGGCCGCAAACGTCGAGGCGCTGCGCGAGGGTATGATCGAGCGCTTCAGCAAAGATGTCGGGACGCATTACGATTTTATGACGCGTATGCAGGGATACGTCGTCGTCGAGGATGAGCAGGGTAACGAGGTCCGGACGCCGTTGATGAGTCTCGCGGTCGGTGTGCTCACGGCTGAAGATGGTCCATTCACCGATATTCGAGAGATCACAGAAGCTGCCGCAGAGGCGCGGCGACGAGGCGTTAGTTAGTGGCTGTCGCAGACCTCAAGATGATCCGCCAGATGCAGGGCCTACGGCGTGTCACGGACGAGATCACGTCGACGCTTGACCTCGATCATATCCTGCGTGTCGTACTTGACGAGGCCTTAGCGGTTGCGCATGCGGACGCCGGACTCGTCATGCTCTTCTCCGACGGTGATGTGCGGATTCCGGTGTCGTACGGGTATGACGACGCGTGGGTGACCGCCCTTGAGGCGGAGGTGCCGCCTTGGCTGACCGGTGAGCAGACGCTCGTCGTGGGTGATCTGGATGAGCGGCTCGACATCCGGCTGCCCGCGGAAACTCACTCAGCTCTGATGGCCCCGGTCTGCTACGAACAGCAATTGGCTGCGGTGATCCTGCTTCAGTCGGCCTCGGCGGATGCCTTCGGTGTCGCTGTAGTCGCCTTTGTGGAGGCGCTGGCGGGCCAAGCCGCCATCGCGGTGGGCAACGTCCAACGGTATCGGGAGCAGTTGCGGCGGGGCGAGTTGATGCGACAGCGTGCAGAGCAGATGTCGCTCCTGCTGGAGGTCAGTCGCACGATGCGTTCGGACCGTCCGCTTGAGGAGATTCTGCTCGACGTCGCTTACGCCGTGCAAGAGGGGACGGGTTTTGAGTTGGTCCTCATCAGCGTATTGGAGGGTCACTACCTGCGCCGTGTTGCAGGCGCCGGCATTCCCTTGGCCGAGTTGGAGAAGCGCAAGCAGGTACGCCTCCGCTGGGAACGCGTCCGCCGCCTATGCCAAGAACGGTTCCAACTTGGACGGTGCTACTATATTCCGGAGCAGTTTCGTGACCTGACCGAGGATCTCGATGTTTTTGTTCCCGAGGGCGGGGAGTTAGGGGAAGGTGCGGGGCTGTGGCATAACGAGGACGCTTTCTTCGTGCCGCTGCGGGGCAGTGCCGACGACGTGTTGGGTATTATGTCGGTAGATCGGCCCCGGAACGGGTTAGCGCCCACCGCGATCACCGCCGAGGTCATTGAGCTCTTTGCCTCTCAGGTCGCGCAGATCATCGAGAACCACCGCTTGGTCGATGATCTGCGCCGCCAGGTGACTGCGCTCCAGCTTTTCAACGAGTTGAACCGCTCGATTACGACCAAGCTGGACCTGTCGCTGGTTCTCAACACCGTGGTGCAGTCGGTGACGAACCTGCTGGGCTATGACTTCTCCACGATCTTCCTTCGCGGGCGGCATGATCCGGGTTTTGTGCCGATGGCGTCCTCGGGCTATGCGCTGGAATATCTTGAGGATACGCCGATCGGTGCTGAGCCCGGCTTTATCCCTGAGGTGATCCGCACGGGTATGCCGATTGTGGTTGAGGACACCGGCGATGACGCTCGCTTTGCATCGATGCCGGTGCCTATCGGTTCCTCGATCGTGGTGCCCCTGGTGGCTGAAGGGCGTTCGGTAGGAGCGCTCACAGCGGATCGACGGCGGCGCGGTGAGTTCTCGCCGGCTGAGGTGGCGACGTTGACCGCCTTGGCCGATCAGGTCTCTGTGGCAGTGGAGAACGCGCGCCTCTTTGATGAGGTCAAGCGACTGAACGAGGAGTTGGAGGGGCGCGTAGCGGAGAGGACCCGGGAATTGGCTGAGGCGTTGGAACGGCTGCGACTTCAGCGGGATCGCTCTGAGGTGCTCTATCATATTGCTTCCGAGTTGGTGGCGAGTCTCGACATTGACCGCGTCCTCAACCAGGCGCTGCTGCTGTTGCAGCGAGCAGTTCGGGCGTCACGTAGCTCCGTGATTCTGCTGGATGATGGGGGGCAGCTGGTCTACCGCGCTGCGACGGGGCAGACGGAGCCGCTTTCCCTCCGGGGGCGGCCGGCGGAATTCGATCGAGATGCCGGCATGATCGGATGGGTATTCGAGAGGCGCACCTCGTTGGTGATCCCGGATGCACGCGAGGATGAACGCTGTTCCTTCGTCGAGATAGGGTTGGCGCGTTCGGTGATGGTGGTGCCGATCCTCAGTAGCGAAGGGTTGGTCATTGGCGTGCTTCTGTTCCTCTCGCCCGTGGTGAATGTATTCGATGAGACGCAGCTGCGCCTTGTCGAGGCGGCGGCGGTGCAGTTGGGCAACGCGCTGAGTAACGCCGAGCTGTACCGCCTGATCCGTGAGCAGGCTGAACGCCTCGGCGTGATGTTGCGCGACCAGCGCATCGAGGCGACGAAGAACCAGGCGATCCTGGAGGGCATCGCGGATGGCGTGATGGTTGCCGACACGGAAGGCCAGGTGATTCTCTTCAACGCTGCCGCGGAACGCATCCTCTCGATCAGCCGGCAACAGGCGTTAGGACAGAAGCTGGACGAGATCCTCGGGCTGTATGGCAGTGAAGTCTACGAGTGGCTGGCGCAGATCGCGGAGTGGCATGCCGACCCGGCCCGCTATGCTTCAGGCGCGTTGCTGGATCGTCGCCTGACCGTTGGACGGCGGTACGTCAGCGTGCATCTCTCTCCCGTCATCCATGCCGCGCGACAGCAGGGTGCAGCAGGGGAGTTTCTGGGCGTGGTGTCGGTCTTCCGAGACATCACCTCGGAGATCGAAGCCGATCGAGCCAAGAGCGATTTCGTCTCCACCGTCTCTCATGAGCTGCGCACCCCGATGACCTCCATTGTCGGCTATGTGGACCTGATGCTGCACGGCGCGGTGGGGGAACTGCCCGGTGCCCAGGTGGAGTTTCTCAAGCGGGTCAAGACCAACGCCGATCGCCTGACGAATCTGGTCGACGATCTGTTGGATATCTCCCGAATTGAGCAGGGGCATATTGAGCTTCTGTGTCGTCCTCTGGCTATGGAGGAGGTGATTGCGCAGGTGATCGAGGGCATGCAGGCTAAGATCGAGGAGAAAGAACAGACCCTCAGCCTCGTCGTACCCACCGATATGCCCGCCGTCCACGGTGATCCCGACCGGCTCGCTCAGATTCTGACCAATCTGCTCAGCAATGCGCACAAGTACACGCCGGTCGGTGGGCAGATCGCCATCTATGCCTACGTGCGCGATGCAATGATGCACGTGGCCGTAGCGGATAGCGGCATCGGGATAGCCCCCGAGAATCAGAAGCGCATCTTCGAGCGCTTCTATCGGGTCGAGAACGATCCGGCAGTCTACGAAGTGTCGGGAACGGGATTGGGCTTGGCCATCTCACTATCGCTGATCCAGATGCACGGTGGCAGCATCTGGCTCGAGAGCGAGGTGGGCAAGGGCAGCATGTTCACCTTCTCCCTTCCCTTAACCGAGGGCACTCCCACGGGGGATATCGGGGAGCTGCCGCCGCCTCTGGTGGCTCGAACGCCCCCTACGGTCCTGGTGGTGGAGGATGATATTGAGGTCCTGAAACTGCTATGTGTCGCGTTGGAGGCGGAAGGTATCCATGTGTTGACGGCTACATCGGGCGAGGTCGCGCTGCGTGTAGCCCGCGAGAAGCTGCCGGACTTCATCTCATTGGATCTGCGCCTGCCCGACCTGGACGGCCTCGAGGTGCTGCAACTGCTTAAGCGCGACCCTGAGACAGCCGATATTCCGGTCGTCATCGTCTCCGTGGTCTCGGATCGTGAAAGAGGGCAGGCGTTGGGCGCTCTGGATTATCTCATCAAGCCGGTAGATGGGCAGAGGCTGCTGGAGATGATCAAGCAGACCGTGCAGCGGCGTGATCTGGTGTTGCTGGCAGGGGCCTACGGTGAGACGCTGAACCGACTGCGATCAGCGCTGCAGTTGCAGGGCATTGCTGTCAGGACGACGATGCATGGTGACCGTGCGATACGCCTGGCACGCGATTTGCAGCCGGCGGTCGTGGTGCTTGATGTGGGGCAGATGAACGGTGATGGATACCAGTTGCTGCATCAACTGAAGCGCGATCGGCGGACGGCGGATGTGCCGGTCGTTGTGACCTTCGAGCCTCAAGCGGACCCGCGTGGCGAGCAGCCGGCATGGCAGGCCGGGCACGAGGTCCCAGTGGGTATACGCTTTGTGGCCAAGCCGTTTTCTATGGAACAATTGGTCGCTGATATCTCTGCTGTCGTCAACGCGCACAGTGTGGTCAAGGAGTTCTAGTATGGCGAAGATCCTGATTGCCGAGGATGAGCGTGATATTCGTGAGTTGATCTCATTCACCCTGCAGTTTGCCGGGTATGAGGTGATTGTCGCGACCAATGGGGAGGAGGCGGTGGCTCAGGCACTTGAGACCCACCCTGACCTTATCCTGATGGACGTGCGCATGCCGAGGATGACGGGGTACCAGGCGTGTGAAGAGCTCAAGGGACGGGCTGAAACCCAGGATATTCCCGTGATCTTTCTCTCTGCCAAAGGGCAGGAGAGCGAGATCCAGCAGGGCATGGGGGTGGGCGCTGTTGATTACATCCTGAAGCCGTTTGCGCCCGACGATCTGACCGAGCAGGTGCGGCATGTGCTGGAGGAATTGGGCACGACGTGAGTGACGCGCGCGAGGTGCGCCTACGATGAGCGCTGTTATCCTGGAGAACCGGCTGGTGCACTATGAGGTCCTTGGACGAGGCCATCCTCTGCTTCTGTTGCACGACTGGCTCGGTTCGTGGCGTTATTGGGTGCCGACGATGGTTGAGCTTTCCTCTTCCCATCGCGCCTATGCCCTCGACTTCTGGGGCTTCGGTGATTCGGATAAAGCCCGCTCGGGGCGTGCGTCGGCGGTGTCGGCAGCGGAGGGCTATGGGATATCTGCCTATGTGGCACAGGTGCGAATGTTCATGGACGAGATGGGGATCCATCGGGCCCCTGTCGTGGGCCACGGTCTTGGTGCTGTCGTAGCGATCTGCTTCGCACGCGAACACGCAGACCGGGTCGAACAGGTGATGGCCGTGAGCCTGCCGTTGTCGCGAGATCATGTCTCGCGTGGGTTGTTGACGTTCAACGGCAATGATGTCCCGGCCAAGGCGGTGCTGGGGCGCCGGTTGAGGGCTTATGAAGAGGTGGAGATGGAGGCGGCTAAGACGGACGGTGAGGCTGTCGTTCACAGTGTGCAGTCGGCTCTCCAGCAGGATCTGATCGGCACCCTGCGAGAACAAACCGTCCCGACGCTCCTTGTGGACGGGAAGGATGACCCTGTGATCGAATCGCCTGACGAAGCGCTACTGGCAACGGTCGGTCGTCACATGGGTTCATTTGTCCTTAACGACTCTCAGCACTATCCTATGTTGGATGAGACGAGCAAGTTCAGTCGGCTGTTGCGCGACTTTCTCGTACATCGTGATGACTGGGACAGCATTCAACTCAAGGAAGAGTGGAAGCGCCGTATGCGCTAAGGGGTGATGGCCGATGAACAAAAAGACGGATGCCGATCCCTGGGCCGTGGGCTGGACCATTCGCACCCTTGTGTTGGTCGCTTTCATCGCGGCGTTCACCGTACCGACGGGGTTGTTGCCGATCGTGGCTGTGGCGACGGAGGTTGGGGGTGAGGTCGTCCGGTCGGAAGGCCCGATTGTGATATCTCTGAGTACCCCAGTACCTACTGACACACCGCCTCCGCAGTTTACACCGACGCCGACCGTGCCGCGGGTGGGGATCATCGCAGGCCATGCCGGCAGTGACAGCGGTGCGCTCTGTGATGATGGTCTTCAGGAGGTCGATATCAATATCGATATTGCTCGACGGGTTGTCGAGCGACTCTCCGCCTTCGGTTGGGTGGTGGATCGGTTCGAGGAGTTTGATCTGCGGTTGCACGGCTACCAGGCCAACGCGCTGCTCTCGATCCACGCGGATTCCTGCAACGTGCCGGGGCGCTCGGGGTTCAAGGTGGCTCGCGCCGAGGCGAGCCATATACCCGGGTCCGAAGATCGCTTCGTTGATTGCATGAGCCTCCACTATGCACAACAGACAGGGCTGCCGTTTGATGCCCACACGATCACCTACGATATGCGACGCTATCATGCCTTCTACGAGATCGATCCTAACACGCCCGCGGCGATCATCGAGACGGGTTTCATGTTGGAGGATCGTGAGCTCTTGACCGAACGCCCCGATGTCGTGGCTCAGGGCATCGTCAATGGCCTAGTCTGCTTCATCGAGGGCCAGGCAGATTGAGTATGGCCCGGGCCGTGGCGGGCGTGTCCGCCCCCGCGGGCATGGCGCGGCACTCGGATCTCGTCGCATTCACGCAAGGGGGCCTACAACTGGTCCGGCTGCGCTGTCGGGTCAATCCCGTGTCCGATGTGGGCCGTTGGCGTGATGCCGGCGCCACCCATTTTGTGCTTCAGCTCCTAAGCCCTTCTCCTGCTCGACGCCCCACAACGCCGGAGGTCTTCGTCGACGAGTTTGCCGGCGATATCGAGAGATTCCTGACAACCGGTGTTAACGTCCTGGAAATCCACGACGAGCCCAACCGGGTTGACCGCGGTCTGACCGTCTCGTGGCAGGATGGGGCTGCATTTGCGGCGTGGTTTGATGATGTCGTGCGCTGTCTCCATCGCCGTTACGGCTACGAGCTCAGGATCGGTTTTCCCGCCCTGTATGACCGCGAGCGTCCTCATCCCGATGCCGGCGTCATGGACACACGCGCGGTGGCGCATGACCACGCGGGCTTCTTGCGTAGGTGTGAGCCTGCCCTGGAGAGTGCCGACTGGGCAGGTGTGCATCTCTATTGGCGTGTGCCGGAGGAGCTGCGCGCCCCGAAGGGTGCGTTGAGTTTCTTGCACGCGTATCTGGATCGCTATCCTGCTTGTGACGTTCTGGTCACCGAGTTCGCTAACGTGAGTCCGGAGGTGAGCCCCCAAGAGCGGGGCCGGCAGTACGTGGAGTTGCTGACCCTGCTGGCACAATATGAGCGTGTCCTCGGTGCGTGCGGCTTCCCGCTACGGTCGAGTGATCCGCGCCACCGCTTTATGGAGTGGGTAGCTGCCGGAGACGCCGCGCAAGGCGTCGTGCATGGGCTCGCCGAGCGTCCCGGGCTGCCGGACCGGGCAACGATGCGATTCACGTGGCCCACGACGTCGCGGCACTATGTGCGCGTCTTTGGACAGGATCAGCAGGGCTTCTGCCATGACTACGGCATAGCAGGTGGACACAATGGCGTCGATCTGGGCGTCGCAGATACTTCATCCGGGCGGTCTCCGGTTGTTGCCGCCCTTGACGGCACGGTGACGCAGGTCGCCCTGGATGAGGATGGGTACGGCGGACATGTGCGCATTCGGAGCTATGGCCCCGACCACGAAGAGATTACACTGCTCTACGCCCATCTCGTGGACATCGAGGTGGCTGTGGGTATGTTGGTCTCCCAAGGCGATTTGCTGGGCCATGTGACTGTCGCGGAGGGATTGCCCTCCCCGTACCTGCACCTGGGTATGCGTGTGACCGGCCTTCATCTGCCTGCCACGCGTGACTGGATCAACCCGCGTCCCTATCTCGAAGGCTATATTGGTTGCCATTCCGAGCTGCCTCAAGTAAAATAGAGGATATCAGTCCCTCGTTGGTGTAGACTGACCTACCACAACAACGTCTAGGATTGCTCTCGAAAGGAGTCGTACGCAATGTCCTACCAGAAAGTGACCATTGTCGGGAATTTGGGGCGTGACCCCGAAATGCGCTATATGCCTGATGGTACCGCTGTAACGTCCTTCAGCGTGGCAACCAATCGACGTTGGACGAATCAAGACGGTTCGCAGGGTGAGGAGACCGTCTGGTTCCGGGTGTCGGTTTGGCGGCGTCAAGCAGAAATTGCAGCTCAATACCTTAGCAAGGGACGGCTGGTCATGATCGAAGGGCGACTCCAGCCGGACAAGGCTACAGGTGGACCACGTATCTGGACGGCCCAGGATGGTACACCTCGGGCCAGCTTTGAGATCACCGCGGACCGGGTTGTCTTCCTCGGTGGTCGCGGAGACGCGTCCTCCGGTGGCGACGGCGGCGATATGGACGGTCCCGATTACGTGGCCGAGGACGAGATACCATTCTGAGGTTGTGTCAACGCTATGAGGTACGTCGACAACAGAGGGGATTCGTCCCCTCTGTTGTTGTCTCTAGTTCTCGATACGTATAAAGGAGCAGGATGTCTAAGTCTCAGGCAAGATCGCTGAACATCGAGTTGCCGGCGAACCTTGAACCGACCTATGCCAACTTCGCTTTGATCTCGCATACGCCCTCCGAAGTGATTATCGACCTCGCCCAGATGCTGCCGAATCAGCCCAAGGTGAATATCCGATCACGCGTGGTGATGACGCCGCTGAATGCAAAGCTGATGCTGCGCGCGCTTCAGGAGAACCTGGGCAAGTACGAGGCGGCCTACGGCGAGATTGCGATCCCAGGTCAAGGTGATGATCTCATACGGTCGTTCTTTGGGGGCAAGACATCCCCGGAAGCGGAGTGAGGCGACGATGAACGAAGCACTACAAGCGTGGTTGGATGGGCTAGCACAGCTGGCAGAGGAGGATCTCGCGACACAGAATCGGATCAGGGATGAGGCGTTACAGCAGAGTCGTGCGTTGATCCGTCTGTGCTCGAATGCCATCCGTGCGGGCCACCGCGATGAATGGGATGAAGCCGAAACGCTTCTTGCGGATGCCGATCGCGTCGGACAGGAGATGCAGGCACTGTTGGCCCCTTATCCCGAACTGGTCTACGCCGGCTATACGCAGGATGCGCTGAAGGAGCTCGTCGAGGCCCGTGTGACGCTTGCCCTGATCTCGAATCGTCCCATGCCGACGGTCGAGGCCTCTGGGATCCCTTTGAACACGTACCTGAACGGCGTCTGTGAAGCCGCGAGCGAGCTGCGTCGGCGCTGCCTGGACATGTTGCGCCATGAGAGCTTCGACGAGGCCGAGCGGCTGCTGGCGGCCATGGACGCCGTCTACGAGGTGCTGATGTCGTTCAGCTATCCGGATGCGATCACGCGCGGGCTGCGCCGCAAGGTTGATCAGCTACGGGGCGTGCTGGAGCGCACGCGTGGAGATCTGACCAACAACCTGCAGATGGTACGTCTGCTCAAAGCGCTGAAGGCGGCTGAGCACTAGCCTGCCATCGCTTGAGGCAAGTTGGGTTGCGGCGTGCTGGTAAGCCGCACGGCTTGACAGGGCGTCCGGTTCGGGTAGGATGCATGTTGCTGGGGTCGCAGAAGCTTGTACCCGGAGGCTGGGTGCGGGCTTTTTTCTTGTCCCCGCTCATCGCGTTAGGAGGGACTATGTCGATCGCATTCGGGACGGATGGTTGGCGGGCTGTGATCAGCGACACGTTCACGTTCGAAAACGTGCGGATCGTCGCTCAAGCGATTGCGGATTACGTGGTGGAGCATGCGGGAACCGGGGATCGAGCGGAGGGGCAGGCTGAGGTCGTCGTCGGTTTCGATACGCGTTTCCTCTCCGATCGCTATGCTCGTGAGGTGGCGCGAGTGATGGCCGGCAACGGTGTGATTGCGCATCTGACCCGTGCCGATGCGCCGACGCCTGCCGTCTCCTATGCGGTCTTCGAGAAGCAGGCGGTGGCGGGGGTGATGATCACAGCCAGCCACAATCCCCCTCGCTACAACGGCTTGAAGCTCAAGGCACCCTTCGGCGGATCCGCTCTGCCGGAGCAGGCGCGCTATGTCGAGGCGTTGCTGGAGCGAAATCAGCGCGAGGCCCGTGGGCCTAACCTGATGGAGTACGAGCGGGCGCTTGAACTGGGCCTCATCCATCGCTTCGATCCCGCCTGGGCCTACTACCAGCATCTCTCTACGTTAGTGGACCTCGATCGCGTCTCCAACGGTGAGTTGCGCGTTGTGGCTGACGCGATGTACGGGTCCGGACGTGGCGCGTTCCGTGATATGCTCAGCCGAACGCGCTGCACGCTCCAGGAGATCCGTGGTGAGATGAACCCGGGCTTCGGTGGCATTCACCCTGAGCCGATGGCGCACTTTCTCCAGGCGCTTGTCGCAGCCATGCAGACGCACCACGCTGACGTTGGCCTGGCGACCGATGGCGATGCCGATCGCATCGGGGCGATGGATGCGCTGGGCAACTTCGTCGACCCTCATCACATCTTCGCCCTGGTCCTGCGCTATCTTGTGGAGCAACGTGGGTGGACAGGATCGGTGGTGCGCTCCGTTTCTACGACACGGATGGTGGATCGGCTGGCGAGACGGTATGAGTTGCCCCTTCATGAGACGCCGGTCGGCTTCAACTATATCGCCGACTATATGCTCAAGGGTGACGTCCTGATGGGCGGAGAGGAGTCGGGTGGCCTGTCGATCAAGGGCCATATCCCTGAGGGCGATGGCATTCTCATGGGTCTGTTGCTGCTCGAGGTGATGGCGCACGCGAAGGCCCCGCTGCACGAGTTGGTCGCGGAGGTCCAGCAGGCGTTTGGCCCTGCGGTGTATGCCCGCCGCGATATTCCTCTGCGTCGTGCGGTGGCCAAGGCCGAGATGGTCACGCGACTCAAGGAGCAGGTCCCACAGGAGCTTGCCGGCGAATCTATCGTCGAGATAGGCACCTTGGATGGGGTCAAATACGTGCTCGCGGATGACGCTTGGCTGTTGATCCGGCCCTCGGGCACGGAGCCGGTGCTGCGTGTCTATGCTGAGGGACGCTCCCATGAAGAGGTGCAGGCGCTGCTGGCCTACGGCGAGCAAGTGGCGGGCTAAGCGATGGCAGACAGCGGGCGGCAGTTCTCTGTGCGATAGAGCGCGCCGCCTTCAGGAAGTGGGAATGCATCGTGGAATCACGAACTGAGACGACTGAACTGAATGGAGTATCGACCGTATGACAAGTCATCCTGAAGCATCGAATTTGATCTCTCCTTATGGAGGCAAGCTCGTCGATCTCGTGGCGTCCGAGGCCGAGCGCGATACGTTGATGGCCGAGGCCAATCGGTATCCGACGCTTCAGATCTCCGACCGCAATCTCTGCGACCTGGAGCTGTTGGCTACCGGCGGTTTCTCACCGTTGGACCGCTTCATGGGGCCGGCTGACTACCAGCGCGTGCTCACCGAGATGCGCCTGGCGGATGGCACGCTCTTTCCCATCCCGGTGACCCTGACGATCAGCAAAGAGGAGCTGCCGACGCGCGGAGAGTGGATCACGCTGCGCGACTCGCGCAACTATATCATCGCGATGATGCGCCTGGAGGAGGTCTTCCGTTGGGATCCCACCCGCGAGGCGCGGTTGGTGCTGGGCTCGACCGATCACCGCCATCCGCTGGTCTCGGAGATGACGCGATGGGGCGACCTGTGCATCTCGGGTGAGCTGCGGATCATCAATCTGCCGAAGTACTATGACTTCGTGGATCTGCGGCGTACACCCGCCGAGGTGCGTGAGGCCCTCACGACCCTGGGGCCGGAGCGCGTCGTGGCCTTCCAGACGCGCAACCCAATGCACCGAGTTCACGAGGCGCTGACGAAGCGCGCGGTGGAGCGCGTGGGCGGGAGCCTGCTGATTCATCCGGTGGTCGGGCTGACCAAGCCGGGCGACGTGGATCACTATACGCGGGTGCGGGTCTATAAGACCCTGGTGGAGCACTACTATGACGGCTACCCGACGGTCTTGAGCCTGCTGCCGCTGGCGATGCGGATGGCGGGGCCGCGTGAGGCGCTCTGGCATGCCATCATCCGTCGCAACTACGGAGCGACGCACTTCGTGGTGGGGCGCGACCACGCCGGACCGGGCAAGGACAGCTCGGGCCAGCCGTTCTACGGCCCTTACGAAGCACAGGATATGCTGACGCAGTACGCTGAGGAGATCGGTGTGAGTCCGGTCACCTTCCGCGAGCTGGTCTATTTGGAGGAGCAGGACGACTATGTGGCCGCCGAGGAAGCGCCTGAGGATGCCAAGGCGCTCTTCCTCTCCGGGACGCAAGTGCGCGATGAATATCTGGAGAAGGGCAAGGCGCTGCCGACCTGGTTCACGCGACCGGAGACGGCGGAGATCCTGCGGGAGACCTATCCTCCGCGCCACAAGCAGGGGCTGTGCCTGTGGTTCACGGGGCTGAGCGGGTCGGGGAAGTCGACCATCGCCAACGCGCTGCTGCCGATGCTGTTGGAGCGCGGGCGACAGGCGACGGTGTTGGATGGCGACGTAGTGCGCACGCATTTGTCGAAGGGCCTGGGCTTCAGCCAGGAGGATCGCGACACAAACATCCTGCGCATCGGCTTCGTGGCAGGGGAGATCGCGCGGCACAACGGCACGGTGATCTGTGCGGCGATCAGCCCCTACCGGAGCACGCGCAATGAGGCACGCAAGATGGTCGGCGACGAGCGCTTCATCGAGATCCACGTGAACACGCCGCTGGAGGTCTGCGAGGAACGCGACGTCAAAGGGCTCTATGCCCGGGCGCGGCGAGGGGAGATCAAGGGCTTCACGGGCATCGATGACCCTTATGAGGAGCCGCTCAACCCGGAGCTGGTGATGGACACGGTGGAGCGCACGCCTGAGGAGAACGCACGCCTGATCGTCGAGTATCTTGATGAACGCGGCTATCTGAATCATGCGTAGGCCGAGAGGATGGTCAGCTTAGGTAGAAGGGAGTCGGATGGTGAAGAAAGCTTTGGTCTGTGGTGCAGGTGGTTTCATCGGGGGGCACTTGGTCTCCAAGCTCAAGGGCGAGGGGTACTGGGTTCGCGGTGTTGATATCAAGGAGCACGAGTTCCGCACTCTGGAAGCTGATGAGTTCATGCGACTGGACCTGCGTGAGGCGCACAACTGCCGGCAGGCGTTGAGCCTCGGTGGCGGCGAGTCGTTTGATGAAGTCTACCAACTGGCTGCCGATATGGGTGGCATGGGCTTCATTCACACGGCCGAGTGCGATATCATGCACAACAGCGTGCTCATCAACGTGCATATGGTGGATGCTGCGGTCAGGATGGGCGTGTCGCGCTACTTCTTCTCCTCATCTGCCTGCGTCTACCCCGATATGAAACCGGGTGACCCCGAGATGACCGAGGATCAAGTGATTCCCGCCAATCCCGACAACGAGTATGGTTGGGAGAAGCTGTACGCTGAGCGGATGGCGATGGCCTATGCGCGCCACTATCCGATCGAGGTGCGCGTCGCGCGCTTCCAGAACTGCTACGGCCCCTATGGGACCTGGCGGGGAGGACGTGAGAAGGCGCCGGCGGCGATCTGTCGTAAGGTCGCGATGGCCGAGAAGGGTGGGGTCATCGATGTGTGGGGGGATGGTAAGGCGGTCCGGGGCTTCACCTATGTCGATGATCTGGTCGACGGCATCTATCTGCTGATGCAGTCCGATCTCCACGTGCCGGCCAATATCGGGACCGAGCAGTATGTCACCGTCAATGATCTGGTCCGGACCGTGATCGAGGTCTCCGGTAAGGAGTTGGAGGTCCAACACGTGGAGGGGCCGGTCGGTGTGTTGGCGCGCAATTTCAGCAAGGCGCGCATGCATAGCCTGGGTTGGGAGGCCAAGGTAAGCCTACGTGAGGGTATCGAGGCGACCTATCCGTGGATCGCTGAGCAGGTCGCGCGAGCCCTCTAGAGGGTATCGTGTAGAAGGGGTGTTGTTGTGTCGTTCATAGATCAGATAGAGCAGCTGAAACGCAAGCTGCAGGCGCGGGTGGGCGGCTCGATCGAGGATATTCGGGTGGTGCGCTCTCCGTTGCGCGTTTCGCCGCTGGGTGCGCATATTGATCATCAGGATGGACTGGTGACCGGTATGGCGCTGGACCAAGCTATCTACCTGGCTTTTGTGCCGCGAGAGGATAGCGAGGTTCGGATCGAGAGTATGAACTTCGTGGGGGAGGTTGCGTTCAACCTTATGGATATTCCCCCGTGCGCCCCGCGGGACTGGGGCAACTACGCGCGTGGAGCGGCCCTTGCCCTTGTGCGTACCCACCACATACGACGAGGTATGGATGCCGTGGTGATGGGGGATATGCCTATCGGCGGACTCAGCTCGTCCGCGGCGGTGGGTGTCGCCTATCTGCTGGCGCTGGAGACGGTGAATGACCTGCAGGTGAGCCCACGAGAGAACATCGAGCTCGACCGCATCGTCGAGAACGAGTACCTAGGGCTCAAGAATGGCGTGCTGGATCAGTCGATGATCCTGCTGAGCGACCGGCATTGTCTTACCTATCTGGACTGTCGTTCGATGGAGGTGCAGCGCATCCCAACGACGGCGAGCCCGGAGGCCTTTGAGATCCTGGTCGTCTATTCGGGCGTCAGGCAAGCGCTGGTGGGCACTGACTACAACAACCGTGTGGCGGAGTGTCAGGCTGCCGCGCGACTCCTACTAACGTGGTCCGGTGTCCCCAATGTCAATGGACAGGCGCGGTTGCGCCTGGTACCGCCCGAGGTCTATGGTGAGTTGGGCGATCGTCTGCCCTCCCCGCTCGATCGACGCGCGCGGCACTTCTTCACAGAGGTGCAGCGGGTCCGGGAGGGCGTGGAGGCATGGCGCGAGGGGGATATCGAGCGGCTGGGGCGGCTTATGCGTGCTTCGGGTGCCAGTTCGGTGCATAACTACGAGTCGGGCAGTCCCCACCTGACCTCACTCTACGAAGTTCTCAGTAAGTGCCCGGGAGTCTATGGCGCGCGATTCAGTGGTGGAGGCTTCCGTGGCTCGTGCATTGCTCTGAGCCACCCGGCCTATCGTGAGGAGATCACTGCCTTCGTTGCAGAGCATTACCCGGTCGCACATCCGGATATCGCTGATGATTACAGCATCCACTTTTGCCAGACCAGTGAAGCCGCAAGCGTGATGGCGTGAGATGAAGCATGACGCTGTCTTGCACCGGATACGGGACCAAGGCCTCTGGGTGCTCCTTGCTCTGATCTTGTTCGGTGCGGGGCTCTGGCTGCTCCTTTCGGATGCTCCCCCTGTGATCGTGAGTTGGGAGACGGCGAGTGAGGTGGGCACGGCGGGCTTCAACGTCTACCGTTCGCCCGCATGGGAGTCTGTTGAAGGGGAGCGAGTGAATCCCGATCTGGTGCCCTCTGCCGGCGACGAGATGGTCGGTGCTGTGTACCGCTTCGAGGATCGCGACCGCGCGCTTGTTCCCGGGAGGCGCTATCGCTACCAGATCGAGGAAGTCGAGTGGGATGGGAGCACTGTGCTCTACCCGGAGAGTGTTGTGGTCAGGGCCGGGCTGCCTGAGACGTGGACGAAGGTCGAGGGCGGAGGCTTGATTGTGTTGGCCCTGATTTTGACGCTGACGCGCTTTCGTCGCGTGCCGGAACGTGGGGAGAGCGGATGACCCTGGTCTTGCGCGTCGACCCTGAAGCGCCTGAGGACATGGTGATTGCCCAGGCGGCCAAGGTGATCCTCGACGGTGGGCTGGTGGCATTCCCGACGGAGACCGTTTATGGCCTGGGGGCTAATGCCCTGGATGAACGCGCGGTTGAGGGGATCTTCAGGGCAAAAGAGCGACCTGCCTACGACCCTCTGATCGTGCACCTGGCGGATGCACGGGCGCTCGACCTTGTGGCTTCCCACGTGCCGGAGACGGCGCTCCTGTTGGCGGACGCCTTCTGGCCTGGGCCGCTCACGCTGGTGCTGCCTCGCCATCCCCGGATTCCCCTTCAGGTGACGGCTGGAGGGGAGACCGTCGCCGTACGCGTTCCCGCACATCGTGTGGCGAGAGCTCTCATCAGGGCAGCTGATGTTCCCATCGCCGCGCCGAGCGCCAATAGGTTCGGGCGGATCAGCCCGACGTGCGCTGATCACGTCCTGGCAGATCTGGAAGGGCGCATTGAACTGCTTCTGGATGGCGGCTGCACGATGGTCGGTCTGGAATCTACGGTGCTCTCGCTAGTTGACGAGGTGCCTAGCATCCTACGCCCCGGTGGCATAAGCCGTGAGGCGCTGTCCGGGATCCTGGGCGAGGTCGTGCTCGCTCCCTCGACGGTGCCGGATGAGACGCGCTTGGTCTCGCCCGGCACGGCTTCCAAGCACTACGCACCCCGGGCGAGGGTCATACTCTATCGTGGGGAGCAGCTCCAGGTGCTCAAGGCGATGCGGCGTGACGCGCTCGACCTCCTGGCCGCAGGTGAAAAGGTCGGTCTCTTGCTCGCCGAGGAAGATGTGCAGGAGATGGGCGAGCTTCCGGTCATCCTTCAGGACATGGGTTCTCTTGCCTCGATGGCTGAGATCGCCCAGCATCTCTACAGCGCGCTGCGCACCCTGGATGGCGCAGGGGTCACCATCATCCTCGCTCGTGATGTGGGCACGGAGGGACTTGGCTTAGCGATCCGAGATCGACTTACGCGCGCGGCGTCGGGTCACGTGATTGAGGTGTCGTAGGAGAAACTACCCGGTCGTTCGGCTCGAGATCCTCTGGGGTCTGCGTCGTCGCCTGAACGGCGGAGGGCCGGCGTTGCGTGCCGCGACTAGCTTCTCAGGAAATCCCTCAGGCGGCGGGCATGGGCCGGGTGGCGTAGCCGGCTGAGCGCCTGAGCCTCGATCTGACGCACTCTCTCTCGGGTCACGCCCAACTTCTTGCCTACCTGCTCCAGCGTGTAGGTCTGACCGTCGAGGAGGCCGTAGCGCATCTGGAGGATCTTCACCTCCCGGGGGGGGAGATCGACGAGGATCTCCATCAATTGATCGCGGAGCATCGCGGCGCTGACCCGATCGGGCGGGGAGGGACTGTCCGTGTCCTCGACGAAGTCACCCAGGGTGCTCTCGCCCTCATCATCGGTCGGCATCTCCAAGGAGAGCGGACGGCGGGCGACATCGAGCATCTGCTCGACCTTGCGAACGGGGATCTCCATATCCGCAGCCAGCTCCTCGGGCGTCGGGCTGCGTCCGAGTCGTTGGGTCAGCTGGTGAGAGATCCGCAGCATCTTGTTGATCTGATCTCCCATATGAACCGGCACGCGGATCGTGCGACTCTGATCCGCGATGGCTCGTGTCACCGCTTGCCGGATCCACCACGTGGCATAGGTCGAGAACTTGTGCCCGCGCTTGTAGTCGAACTTGTTCGTGGCGCGAATCAGGCCGATGTTCCCTTCCTGAATAAGATCAAGAAAGGGCACGCCGCGTCCGATGTACTTTTTCGCGACGCTGATGACGAGCCGTGAATTGGCGCGTATCAGGTGTTCTCGAGCACGGATGCCGTCTTCGAGTTGATGCTCCAACTCAAATCGCTTGTCGTCGTTATTGTAGCGTCCGGCGCCCAGTCTAGCCTGGGCTCTCTTGCCGGTCTCCATACGCTTGGCGAGGGAGACTTCCTCCTCAGCCGTTAAGAGCGCGACTTTGCCGATCTCCTTTAGGTAGAGGCCGATGGTGTCATCGACCTCGATCGCCCGATAGAGGTCTTCTTCTGCTTTCTCGTCCTCGGTCTCGTCAATATCCTCAATGACTCTGGCGAGTCCGCTGGGGGCTTTCTCACCCGGACCGCCCACGACAATGCCAGACTCCATCAGGGCTGAGATCGTCTCATCGAGGCGCCCAATATCCTCTTCTGCCTCCGGGAATACCCGCTGGATATCCTCGTAGGTTACATAGCCGCGTTCATAACCAAGCGCAAGCAAGTACTCCTCGCCGGTGAGGTATTCATTGAGAGGGGTGAGTCCCTCTTCTTGTTCTTCGTCGAATCGTTCTTCTAAAGCCAAGACCACAGTTCCTTTGAGTGCCGAGTGTTAAGCTAGTCCTACATCATAGCGGAATAACGATCATAGAGTAGACAACTTCACGGACTTGTCAACCACTCTGTCAAGCGAAAAAAAAGCACGGGTGGCCATGTGGCCACCAGTGCTAACCGATGCCTACTATAGCACAATTCGCTGCCAAGTGTCAATAGGCAGCAGGTGGAACTCTAGCTACGCTCAGCAAAATCGACGGGCAGTGTGAAGGTTGCCTTGATCCCCTGCCCCGGCGTACCGGAGATACGGAAGCTGCCCCCCAGCATCTCGATACGTTCCCGCAACGTGGGAAGGCCCAGCCTCACCGCGTCAGGTGAGGTCAGAGCCTCGTCGAGATCGAACCCTACACCGTTGTCTTCGACGGTCACGCGGACTTCATCCTCCTCGATGTTGAGGTGGACGCCGATGGCGCTTGACTGGTTCTGTTCACGTCCGATGTGGATGAGGGCCTGAATCACGCGGAAGATCGTGATCTCTTTATGCGAGGCGATGCGCATATCCTTGCCTGTCACCTTCAGCGTAAGGCCGGTGAAGCCGCTCTCGGTGATTCCCTCCACGTAGCGTCGCACGGTGGGCACCAAGCCCAGGTCGTCCAACATCATGGGGCGCAGATCGAAAATAAAGACCTTGACGGTCTTGAACGCATTGACCACGCTCTTCTTGAGATCTGCCAACTCTGTCCTCGTGCGCTCGGGGTCGCGATCGAAGAGCCTCTCGCAGATCTCGGCCTGCAGCACCAGGTTCGTCAAGGACTGCGCCGGTCCGTCATGCATCTGGCGTGAGAGCCGTAGCCGTTCCTGTTCCTGGGCCTCGATGATGCTGATCACCATCGCCTGAGACGTCGCCACGCCGGCCTGGGCTGCCTGGTTCATCGCCGATTCCGTCTCGTCGGGAGGGGCATAGGTGAGCACCCGTTCGTAGAGTTCCGCGATCCGGGTGAGATGCTTCTGATCGCTTTGCAGCTTCTCCAATTGTCCCCTCATCGTGAAGAGGCGTTGCTGGTTCTCGACCAGCGCGCTATAGCTGCGGCGGATATCGTCACGGGGCGCGGTGTCAAACGATGACTCGACCTGGCGCATGCGCGCTACGGCCCGTGTGTTGGACTGCATGTAGCGATCCACCTCGCTCGAGGTCTGCTGGATCAGCATATCGATCTCTTTGAGCTCTCGCTGAATCTGTTCTGAGCCGCGCCGGCAGAACTCTGCGAATTGGTCCCAACTGCTTTCGTTCATATAACCCCCTGTGTGCGACGCAAGGTGACGAGCTTTAGCTTTCCGGCAGGCGAACCCATCCGTGCCGCAGGGCATAGATCGCGGCCTGTGTGCGGTCCGATCGGTTCAGCTTCGAGAGGATAGAGGTAACATGATTCTTGACCGTTTGCTGACTGATGCCGAGTTGTGTTGCGATCTCTTTGTTGCTGAGGCCGTCAATGATCTGTTCGAGGATTTCCATCTCGCGACTCGTCAGTGGTGAGAAGGTGGAATCCTCAGGACTGATGCCGTAGCGATGATAGAGCTCCAGCAGCCACTGCTCTGCTTCTTCCGGCATCATCGTACGGTTGGAGATGACGTAATATCCTTGTGCCACCAATCGCACGGTCTCCAGCAGTTGCGCCGGGGCCACGTCTTTGGGGAAATAGGCCGAGGCCCCGATGCGGATCGCGCGATAGATCTGCTCCTCATCATCGTAGGCCGTCAGGATGATGACGTTGGTGTCAGGACAGAGCATCTTGACCTGTTGTGTCACCTGCAATCCGTTCAGCGCGGGAAGGTTGACGTCCATCAGGACGACGTCCGGACGGCACCTCTCGATCAGCCCGATGGCTTCTTCTCCATCGCCGCTTTCCGCGACCACGGTGACATCGGGTTCCGCATTGAGGACATCGCGGACCCCTTGCCTGAAGAAGAAGTGGTCATCAACAATCACGACTTTGATCATAAGAAACTCATCAGATTCCTGAGGGCGATTCTGTCTGGAGCTGATTACGGCATGCGTGTCAGTGTGAAAAGCCCCGGCTGGCGGTCGTAGAGCACAAGTTCGACCAACTCGTCCGCTGCGACCAGTGCTAGACTGAGCCCAAAGGGTCCCAGTCCATTGATCACGCTGATGTTGGGGTGAATGGGCAGTCGATCGACCACGGGTAACATATCGGCGCTCCGGGCGATGCGGGTTGTGTAGCGATCGCGCACTATCGCATCAGGACAGAGCTGCTGAGCGACGGCGTTGAGGCGCCAGAACACATTATCCTCATCGTCACCCCAGCCGGTCAGATAGGTGGTGTCGCCATGCGGCAACAGGAAGATGCGCCCGTTGTCCAGGACCAACGGCTGGTCCAGCGTGGCCGTTTGGTCCAGGGCCAAGGTATGAATTTGCCCCGGTCGAAGGACCTCAGCGAGTTGTGGGCTTAGGCGTGTTGCGTGAATCCCGTTGGCGATGACGATCTTGTCGGCCCACAGATAGCGTTGATGGGCGAAGACTGCCATACCATCCCCCGGGCGCTCTTTCACCTTCTGGACCTCGGCATCAAGCTCAAGAATAATGTTGTCGTGGTCGAGGAGTCTGCTGACGAGGGCATCGGGGTCAAAGAGTAGATCATCTGATGTACGGATGGCGACCTGATCTCCGTACCGGTTATCACCCTCAAGCTCGACGGTATAGCCGTACGCCTCCAAGCGTGCCGCCGACGTGCGGTAGACCTCCGACTGAGCGGCATCGGCAGCCAGCCTGAGGCTGCCGGTCTTCTGTGCGGGGACGCCCACTCGATCGAGCAGGATCTCCAGGCGTACGAGGTTCTCAGACGTGAGTTCCCAAAGCGTATGCGCGAGTTCCTCGCCGACATGCTCCATCAACTGCATGAAGGGTTCGGGGGTGCCCAACAAGGCAAGACCGGGTTGACGCCTGACCGTGCCCGCGAGCGATGTGGCCGCTTCCAAGACCACCACGTGCAGGCCTTCTTCGGCGAGGGTTGAGGCGATGAGGGCGCCCGTTAGCCCTGCACCTACCACAATGACGTCGTAGGTATCCGAGGTTGACATAACGGTTCCTTTCAGCTTATCGCGGCGGTGTGACGATCAACTCCGCCTGGTCGAAGAACGCGGCGTTGTTAACGTGTGGGTAGGCGGGCTCGGCGGAAAAGCAGACGGTCACGCGCCCAAGTAGTACGTCTTCGACCTCTGCCTCTTCCTCCTCCAGGTCCAGTTCTTCCTCAACCTCCTCCTCCGGTGGGCCACTGATCGCCGGAACGACCAGGCTCGGTGATGAGAGCGTGACGATGCCGCTGTCCTGGTTAATGCGCAGCTCATCGCCCCAGCGGGCATTGTAGCAATCCTCGGCACCCGTCACGTCTATACCCGCTTTGACGATCAGGGTGTCAAGCGACGAGAAGGCTTTGGCCCGGATGCGGAAGGAAACACGGCTACCGGCTGTCACGGTAACCGTCTGGTGTACCCAGGTGCGGAACCTGAGCCAGCGCATGGTCTCGACCTTGAGGGTCGAGCCGTCGATCTGGCGCAGTGGGTCGTCAGCCGCCGAGAACATGGGTTCCGCATACGAGTTCTCGCTGTTGTACTCATCCCCACCCTTGTAGTTCACGTAAGCATCCCATTGCCAACCGGGGATGCGATTAGGCAGGATGAAATCGAAGTCCGCACCTGCCAGCGAGACGGACATAGGGGTAGGCGATGGTCGGGGTGTCGACGTGGGAGAAGGTGTGATGGTCGGAAAGGGAGAGGCCGTAGCGGTAGGTGTGTTGGTCAGGCGAGCCGGAAGCGTGGGCCGAGGTGTCACGGTAGGTGCCGGCGTCCAGGTTGCGGCGAGCATCTGAGTCGGCGGGGCTGAGGTCGCGGTGGCAGGCAGGGCCTGAGCCGGTTGACGCGTTGAGCGGATCACGATCGTCGCTAACCCACCGATCACCGCGAGGTCGAGCACCGCCAGTACCAACAGGATGGCCTTCTGCATTCGGCTCAATGCGCCCATCATCGCCTCTTAGATGTGATTATCGTCCCTGGATATGCATTCATCATACTTCAAGGTCATCCTGATGACAAGCATGCGCAACTCAATGCGCCAGCCCATCATGGCGTCACCCTGCAAAGTCGCTCGCGTTAGCAGTCGGTTATAGGGTCCTGTGCCGGCGCTCGCGTCGTGCGCAGCTGCCCGCATCCGGCGTGAATCCCACCGCCGCGGCGCTGCCGCATGGTGTGGGGGATGTCATAGTGGTCGAGGTGTGCGGCAAATGACTCGACGGTCGCCTCTGCTGCAGGTTGATAGCGTCCGTTAGGCGTCGGGTTGAGCTGGATCAGATTCACGTGAGAGGGAAGATTCCGTAGCCATCCTGCGAGTGCCTCTGCCTGCTCATGGGAGTCATTGACCCCGTCGATCATGACCCACTCGAAGAAAACGCGGCGACGGGTCCTGTCCGTATAGGCCCTCGCCGCGTCCATCAGCTGCTCCAGCGGATAGGTCCTGTTGATGGGCATCAGGGTGCTCCGTAAGGCGTTCGTGGCGGCGTGAAGGGAGATCGCTAACTTAATCGGCATGCGGTTATGGATCTCCGCTAAGTGCAGGATACCGGGCACGATGCCTGCGGTGCTCAATGTGATGCGGCGGGGAGCGAAGCCGAGGTCCCGGGGGTCGATAAGAACCTTGGTCGCCTGCAAGGTTTGCGCTTCATTGAGGAGCGGTTCGCCCATGCCCATGAAGACGACGTTGGACACCTCGTGTGAGCGGGACACGAGGGCGCGCTGCATGTGTCGGACTTGCCCGACGATCTCACCTGCCGACAGCTGCCGAACGAATCCCATCTCTCCCGTGGCACAGAAATCGCAGCCGCACGCACAGCCGACTTGCGTGGACACACAGACGGTGTACCGTTGACGGTACTTGAGGAGGACCGTCTCGATCAGCGCGCCATCCTGTAATTGCAGCAGATCCTTCTCAGTGCTGCCGTCAGGGCTGACTTCATGCGCCAAACGCACCGGCGTGCATGGGTAGGACTCTTGCGATGGTTGCGTGACCAAGAACCTCAGCTCCTCGAGTATGGGAGACGCTGATGAGATCCTTGAGGATCCACCAACGATATTTTGACTTTTGATCCAAAGCATAGCATAATGTACTTGGAAGACCAATGATGGCTCGCCCACAGGAGGGCACTGTGTCCGAGATCTCCTTACAAGCATACGAAGACGAGATTGACCTGCTCATTGAGCAGGCGCGGTATGTCGAGGCTTTGGCTCATCTACGGCACCTCTTGACTCAGTTCCCGCATGATGTCAGTGCCTATTACCTTCTGGGCAAGACCATGTTGGAAGCCGATCTTCCTGACCTCGCTGTGGACATGTTCCGCCGTGCATTGAGCGCGGATTCGAACCATCTTCTGTCCCGCATCGGTCTGGGGCTGGCGCACGAGCGGCGTAATGATCTGGATGCCGCGTTGTGGAACTTGGAGCGCGCCCTGGAGTCAGATCCAAGCAATGGGGATGTTGCTGAGGAGCTGCGCCGGATGTATGGGCGTCGAGAGGGTGTGGATCTGGCCTACGTACCTCAGACACGTGCGGGCCTGGCGCGGCTCTATCTGCGCGCTTCTCGGTATGGCAGGGCCGCCGACGAGTTTCGTGCTCTGCTCGAGGATCAACCGGCACGCCCCGACCTGATGACGGCCCTGGCCGAGGCCTATTGGCGCAACGGCCAATGGGTTCAGGCTGCCGAGCTCTGCCAGGAGATCCTCGACAAGCTGCCCTATAGCCTTCGCGCCAATCTGCTGTTGGGTACGCTATGGGTCAACAGTGGGCAGGATGAGGGCTGGACCTACCTGCGGCGTGCACAGGAGATCGACCCCGGTAACCATTGTGCCGAGGGGATCTTCGGGCCCGATTCACTCCTCACCGCACAGGAGGTCCACGTTGACCGCCTGGTCTATGAGCCTGGTGCGATCGACGTCGATCAGGGGAGCGCTTGGTTCAAGCGACTGTCGTCGGTGTCGGTCTCTGTCGGTATCTCGGAGGCGCCTCCCGAGATGAGTGCAGACGAGGTGCGGTTGGTCGACATCACAGCGGGTCTTGAGTCACAGATTGAGATTCCCGATTGGCTGCGCGAGCTCGGGGGTGACCAAGAACAGGAGAGCGCCGGCGGGCTTGGCTGGATGGCCGATATCGAGTTTGAGACGCCGGACGAAGCCGTCGCGGTTGCGCGCGATGTGGGCGGGACAGTGCCCGAGGATACCGAGGCGCTGGATTCGGCCTTCGGTGTTGAGGACGAGTCTGAGGCGCCGGAGGTGGTGCCGGACTGGTTGCAGGCGCTCGCCGCCGATGAGCTGCCGGTCGATCTTGAGACGCCGGAGGGCGCCCCGGACTGGCTGCGGGAACTGGTCGATGAACGTGTGTCCGGAGAGGATTCGGAACCGATCGCCTTGGATGCCGCTGCTGTGGAGGACCTGAAGGCATGGGCTGAGAGTGAGACCGAGGCTGCAGATTGGCTACGTGGGCTTGAGTCCGCTGTCAGTGAGATCGCCGAGGCCGGTGAGGAGGGAGATGAGGATCTCCTCGCCTGGATGCATGATGAGTTCCCGGACGTCACGGGGGCCGATGAAGCTGTAGCGGAGGTCGAGACCTCGCCTGCCGATGCTGAGAAGATGCCGGACTGGCTTGCCGAGCTGGACAGCGCAACTGGAGCGGACGCCGAGGCGGCGGCCGAGGTTGAGGCCGAGCCCGAGCTCGCCGAGGCGGACGAGGTGCCCGAGTGGCTGGCTGCTCTGGCCCCGGATGTCGCCGCAGAAGTGGCGGATGATGAAACTACAGACGCGGTCGATCTTGAGGAGCTGCCGGACTGGCTTGCCCAGTTGGAGGCCCCGACCAAAGCAGCAGTTGAGGAGGCCGAGGTTGAGGTCGAGCCTGAGTTCGCCGAGGCGGACGAGGTGCCCGAGTGGCTGGCCGCTCTGGCCCCGGACGTCGC
>CAZYYC010000001.1:20692-26701 GCA_964650935.1 uncultured Anaerolineales bacterium | reverse complement strand
TCGCCGAGGCGGACGAGGTGCCCGAGTGGCTGGCCGCTCTGGCCCCGGACGTCGCCGCAGAAGTGGCGGATGATGAAACTACAGACGCGGTCGATCTCGAGGAGATGCCGGACTGGCTTGCCGAGTTGGAGGCCCCGACCAAAGCAGCAGTTGAGGAGGCCGAGGCTGAGGTCGAGCCCGAGCTCGCCGAGGCGGACGAGGTGCCCGAGTGGCTGGCCGCTCTGGCCCCGGACGTCGCCGCAGAAGTGGCGGATGATGAAACTACAGACGCGGTCGATCTCGAGGAGATGCCGGACTGGCTTGCTGAGCCGGAGGGCGCAACCGGAGCGGACGTTGAGGCGGCTGGAGCCGAGGTTGAGCGGGAGCTTGCCGACGCGGACGGGATACCCGAGTGGCTGGCAGCTTTGGCCCCGGATATCGCAGAAACGGTGGATGAGGAGACCGCAGACGAGGTCGATCTTGAGGAGACACCGGATTGGCTCGCCGAACTGGAGGCCCCGACTGAAACAGAGGTCGAGGAGTCCGTTGAGGTCGAGCCAGAGTTCGCCGAGGCGGACGAGGTGCCCGGGTGGCCGGCGGATCTGGCGCCGGACGCCGCCGGAGAAGCGGTCGAGGACGTTGTTGCAGATCAAGAAGGTCTGACCGGTGAGGATGCCATAGCTTGGTTGGAGCGCCTCACGGCTGACTATGGGGATGAGGAGCATGCTCCCACGGATGAGACGGCTCAGGCGGTCGGTGACTTCGAGGATGTCGAACCTCTCGACGTCGCAGGGCAGACGTCCGCGGATCTTGAGGAAGAAGAAGAGGCCGCTGGTGAGTTGCTGTCGGGCGATGATGCCCTGGCGTGGCTGGAAAGCCTGACCGTTGGTAAGGAAGAGGAGCTGCGGGCCGAGGCTGAGCAGGCCTCTGCCGCTCGTGTCGACGAGATATTGGGCCGGAAACGTGATGCGCCTACTGCGAAAACGGAGGTCGTCGAGGTCGAGCCCGAGGTTGAGGTAGCGTCGGAACCCGAGGTTATGCTTGTGGATCAGGGCGAAGGCGTGACAGAGCCTGTCGTTCCTGAGCTTGAGGATGAGGTGTCTCCCGAAGTTGCCGAGGTGCTGCAGGCCGAGGCAGAGGAGGGATCAAGTGATCAGGACACGGGCACAGCCGAGGCTGTCGAACCGCCGTCCGGTGAGGGTGAGCTGCTGTCGGGGGACGATGCTCTGGCGTGGTTGGAGAGCCTGACCATCGGCAAGGAAGAGGAGCTGCGCGCCGAGGCGGAGCAGGCTTCCGCCGATCGCGTTGCCGAGATCCTGGGTCGGCCACGCCCGGCAGCCACCGTGGAGACGGAGGCCACTAAGGCAGGTCCTGAGGCCGAGGGAGAGATGACGCCGGAACCGGAGATCTCGCTTGAGGATCAGGGCGAAGCCGCGGCAGAAACTGCAGTTCTTCAACTCGAGGACGAGGCGTCTCCTGATGTTGCAGAGCACGAGGAACTTGAGGTGCCCACCCCGGAGGCTCCTGCGCTCGATGAGGCGCCGCTCGAACCTCCGACGGACGAGATCGAGGCAGTCGCCGCGGAGGACGCACTCTCCTGGTTGGAGAACCTCTCGCCCGAGGAGGCAGCTGAGCTGCGCGAGCAGGTCGATGGCGGGGATGCGGCGACCGTAATCGAGACCACGCCCGATGGAGAGCGTTTCTTTGGGTGGTCGGCCTTTGATGGCGGGCCGGAGGAAGTGACTCCGCAACGCGACGCGCCGGGACCGGATGTCTCTGCCGAGGTCTCGGAACCGGATGAGGCTATCGATCATGAACGACCGATACCCGTGGAGGCAGTTGAGATCTTAGAGGCGGACATTGTCGAGCCGCTGGAAGCAGACCAGGCCTCGGAGATCGCTGAGGCGACGGGGGCAGACCAGATGGCAGAAGGAGAGCCCGAGGAGGTAGCACCGGAGCCGCTGTCTGCGCCTGAGCCCGAAGCTGAGCCCGAACCCGCCCAGGAGGCGCCCTCTGAACCGGAAGTGCCGTCGGAGCTGCGACCGGAAGCCACGCCCTCCGAAGCGACGGAGTCGGACCTGGATGCGTTGCGTGCTCACGTGAAGCAGAAGCGCTCAGATCACAGTGCGCGTCTGAGGCTGGGTCGGGAGTTGTGGGACTCCGGTGAAATCCAGGAGTCGATGCAGCACTACGCGCGGCTCATCAAGTCGAGCGCCAAGACCGATGATGTTATGGCTGATCTGCAGCGTTACGCCGATGAGAGACCCAACGTACCGGCGGTGTTGCGAACGCTTGGCGACGCCTATATGAAGTTCGGGGAACTCGACAAGGCGCTGGAGATCTTTAACCGCGCGATGGATCAGCTATAACGCCGGCCCATCCGACCGGACCTAAAGCAAAGCAGGTAGGCGACAGCCTACCTGCTTTGTTATGACCGGGGATACGACTCAGAACATCAAGGTCTCGCCCGCACGCTCATAGTCGAAAATCTCCTCAGGCGAGAACCAGTAGGCGATCTCCTGGGCAGCCTCCTCGACGTTGCCTGAGGCGTGGATGAGGTTCTTCGTTGAACGCTTCTCCAGGCTCGAGACCGTGTTGGAGTCAATGGAGTAGTCCCCGCGAATCGTACCGGGTTCGGCACGTGATGGGATGGTAAAGCCGATCATCCTGCGCACGGCGGTGATCGCGTGAACGCCCTCGAGGACCATGGCGACCACGGGACCTGAGGAGATGTACTCGATGAGCCACGTCCTCACCATCTTACCGATCTCAAACGCATCCTCCGTGCCGAGGACCGCTGTGACATCCATCCCGAACTGACTGAAGGAGTCGAGCGTCTTCTGCCCCATCCCGCTGATCCAATCATCGGGCCCGGAGTAGTGGCCCGACGCCATTTCAGCGGTGGGATGGACCATCTTCAAGGCCACAACTTTCAGCCCCGCACGCTCGAAACGCTGGATGATCTCTCCTGAAAGGCCCCGTCCGACAGCGTCGGGTTTGAGCAGCACCAGCGTGCGCTCCCTTTTGATCGTCTGTGCATCCATCATATGGTTTCCTCCATGTCATAGGATAAGCTGAAGCCAAGTCCCGGCTTCAGCTTGTCCTGCGCTAGGCTAGAATGAACTCACTCTGCATTAGCCGAACTTATAGGCGACGCCGAACCCACCGCGCGGCAGGATCCACCCGATGTTCTTGTACGGGCATCCTACGCGGCAGCTCCCACACTCCACGCAGCTTTGATAGGCGACCTGAACCCTACCATCGTTTCCCAAAGTGTACACCCCGACGGGGCAGAAGTAGAGGCACGGCTTGTGCTCACACCTTGCGCAGATCTCGTGGTCTTCGATCCAGAGGTGGGCCTTCTCCTCGTCGATGAAATACTTCAGGCTCATCAGCAGATCGTCGACATAGACGTCGGGCAGTGACTGCTTCTTCCCCTCTGTGAGCTCCTTCGCCTCGAATGCGTCCCCTGTCTTCATTGTCATCCTATCACCATCCCATCACTGAGCGTGCCATCGAGACGATGTCACCGGTTGCCTGAAGCAGACCGCGTCGATTGGTCAGCGCTCCTAACATATCCCTGAAGAGCTCTTTCTTCGGCTTGCCATAGGCGCTGAAGAACTGGCCCAACGAATCGTTGAGGAAGCTCGGATAAACGTCCATAAACTGCGGGTGTGTCTCGAGGAACTTCGAGAAGCGGCGATACTGCTTGAGGTCCCTGAGAATGAAGCCCTCATTGAGGCGGTCCTCGTAGCGAGACATCACCCGCTCACTGAAGTCACCGCGGCTGTGGGCCTCCACGGCGGTCTCGCCGGCGAGTTTGCCGGCGACGATGGCCATATTCGTTCCCTCCCAGTGGAGGGCATTGACCATCGAAGCCGCGTCACCCGCCACTAACGCCCCGCCGGCGTAGAGCTTGGGCATCGCCCGATAGCCACCCTCAGGGATGAGGTGCGCTCCATACTCCATAAGCTGTCCGCCCTTGATCAGCGGCGCGATGGCGGGATGATTTAGGTAGCGCTGTAGGATGTCGTAGGGTCGCAGGCGGTAGGTTGCCAGCACATCCAGCATCACCCCGAGCCCGATGGACACGCTCGTCTTGTTGGTGTAGATGAAGCCCATACCGGGCAGGCCGAGGGAGACGTCCCCCAGTACCGAGGCTGCGAGACCGTGTCCGTCGTCCTGCAGGCCGAAGCGCGCATTGATCTGCTCCATAGGAAGGGAGATGACCTTCTTGAAGGCCAAAGCCATCTGGGCCGGCTCCAAATCACGATCGATCAAGCCGAGCTTCTGGGTCAGTAGATTGTTGACGCCCTCGCAGATGATGACGACGGGCGCGAAGATCTCGCCTTGCGGACGATCGGTTACGACGCCGGTCACCTGCCCATTCTCGGCGCGGATGAAGTCCACCACCGTAGTCTTGGGGATCAGGAAGGCTCCGGCCTCTTGGGCCTGCGCGGCCCACCATAGATCGAAGTTGGCCCGAAGTGTGATGTAAGCGTCGGCGGGCTCCGCGCTGAGTTTCCCGCCCTGAACCGTCATGCGCGTCAGGCCATCCTCGGAGAGGAACCAGAAGCCGGCTTCCGTGACGGGTCTCTCAAAGGGAGGCCGTCGGTCCATAAAGTCAGGCACCAAATCGGCGATGGCATGGGTATAGATCGCGCCGCCGAAGTAGTTCTTGCCGCCCGGTTTTTGACCTCGCTCAACCAGCGCGACGTTCAGCCCTTCCCGGGCCATGACCATCGCTGCAGCGGCGCCGGCGAGGCCCGCGCCTACTACCACAGCATCGAACTCGGTTTTGTCGTGTGTCAGCGCACGATCACTCTTCATGCCCGTGCCTCCTTGCGCGCCTTGATTTCCTCAATCATCGCCGGGATCACCTCAAAGAGGTCGCCCACGATGCCGACGTCAGCGACTTCAAAGATGGGTGCGTTGGGGTCGTTGTTGATCGCGATGATGAAGTCCGAATTCTGCATCCCTACTTTGTGCTGCAACGCCCCGGAAATCCCGGCCGCGACGTAGACCTTGGGCCTGACGGTCTTGCCGCTCTGGCCTACTTGGTGCGCATAGGAAATCCACCCTGCGTCGACACAGGGGCGGGAGGCGCCGACAACCCCGCCCATCGCGTCGGCCAGGGCCTTGATGATGCCGAATCCCTCCGGACCGCCCAGCCCGCGCCCTCCGGCGACGATCACGTCGCTGTACTCGATGTCGACCGTGTCTTCCTTGGCGTGAATGAACTCGAGGATGCAGGAACGGGCGCCTTCCTCGGTGATCTCGACGTCCTCTTGCACGATCTCTCCCTCGGCCTCAGGATCGTAGGCCGGGGCCGGGAAGACACGTGGCCTGACACTTGACATCTGAGGATGGTGCTTGCGGCAGACGATGGTGGCCATGATATTGCCGCCGAAGGCCGGGCGCGTCGCCAGCAGCAGTTTGCGATCGGCACCCTTGACCTCGCCCATCTCCAGCTTCGTGCAGTCCGCCGTAAGCCCGGTGTTGAGCGCTGTGGCGATGGCACCGGCCAGATCGCGGCCCAACGTGGTCGCGCCGATCAGGAAGACCTCAGGCGCGTACTTCTCTGCGACGGCCTTGATGCTCAGGTAATAAGGGCAGTTACGGTAGCTCGCCAGGACTGGATCGTCCATCAGATAGACCCGGTCAGCGCCATAGCCGATGGCCCTCTCCGCGATGCCACGCACATCCTGCCCCAGGAGCACGCCTTCGACGACTACCTCATCGCCGGCGGCCTCTGCTTCCTCCGCCACCTGCGAGGCTAGCCGTCGAGCGACGCCCAGGAGCTCCCAAGAGACGGGATGAACTTGGCCCTCTTCCTGCTCAATGAAGACCCAGAAACGTCGTGTCGTCATGCTGCCCCTCCGACCATAGTGGTGAGTGCGCCGGCTTCTTCGGCTTTCTTGAACAGGAAGGCCAAGGCCTCATCGACGCCGACCTCTCGCGCATTGATCTTCTCTCCCGGCTCGGGTAGAGGAGGTGTCCCCATCTGATAGACAATGGTGGGGGAGCCCC
>CAZYYC010000001.1:0-20682 GCA_964650935.1 uncultured Anaerolineales bacterium | reverse complement strand
GGAGCCCCGCACGCCGATCTTGTCGGTCTCGAAGTCGATCGGCCCATCCATCGTCCACATCTCGGGCTCGTAACGCAGCGAGCGGATGAGATCGGGCAGGGGGGCGAACGGGATCTCGGCAATGTCCTTCTCACATGTCAGCAGCGCGGGCAGGGCGGTCTCCACCACCTCGGTCCATCGCTCCGTCCTACGCTCGACGACGAGGGTCGCATCGTCAAGATCGACGGCGCGGATATTCACCGCGTAGGTGACGACGGGAAAGTCCAGACGCACGGCGACGCCGGGCCCGACCTGTGCCGTATCGCCGTCGATGGCTTGCTTTCCGAAGAAGATCAGGTCGATCGGATCCTCCTCGTGGATGGCACGGATGACCTCGGCCAGGACATAGGACGTGGCCAGGGTGTCCGCGCCGGCGAACTTGCGGTCCGAGATGAGGATGCCTCGATCGGCTCCCAATTCGACCGCTTCGCGAATCGTCGACGTGAATGAGGGCGGACCCATCGAGACAACGGTGACCTGCCCGTTGAGTTTGTGCTTCCACTCAACCGCCGCCGCAAGTGCGTGCGCGTCGTAGGGATTCATGATCGCCGGGACGCCCTCGCGCACGAGATTCCCGGTATCGGGATCGATGCGGATGTTGGTGGTGTCGGGCACCTGTTTGATGGCGACAAGTGCATGGAACAAGCTACACCTCCTGTGACTAAAGATAGTCGAGAGCCTTGGCCTGCTCGGTCAATGTCTCGCGGAACTCGGGATGAGCGATGCTGATCAGGGCTTCCGCCCGCTGTCGGATGGACTTCCCGTACAGGTCGACGGCGCCGAACTCGGTGATGATCCAGTGGACGTGATTCCGGGAGGTAACCACGCCCGCGCCCGGCTTGAGGGTGGGCACGATGCGACTGGTGGTGTTGTTGCGGGCGGTGCTGGGCAGTGCGATGATGGGCACGCCCCCTTCGCTGCGTGAGGCGCCGTAGATGAAGTCCATCTGGCCGCCAACACCGCTGTAGAGCTTCGGCCCGATGCTGTCCGCGCAAACCTGACCTGTCAGATCGACCTCGATGGCACCGTTGATGGCGACCTGTCGATAGTTCTGTCCGATGACGCAGGGGTCGTTGATGTAATCGGTACGGTGTAGCTCTACCAGGTCATTGTGATCCAGCCAGGCGTAGAGATCTCGCGAGCCGAGGACGAATCCCGCCGCGATCTTGCCCGGGTGCAGCGTCTTTCGGGCGCCGGTGACGACCCCTAGCTCCACCAGGTGTCGCACCCCGTCTGAGAAGAGTTCCGTATGGATGCCGAGATCCTTCCGGTCCTCCAGATGCGGCAGCACCGAATCCGGAATAGCGCCGATGCCCATCTGCAGCGTGGCGCCATCGGGGATGAGGGCTGCCACGTGCTTGGCGATTTTCTCCGTCACCGGATCGTCGGGTTCTGTTGTCATCTGGTACTCATCCAGCGGTAGATCGACTTCGACGATGTAGTCGAGGTCCTCCACATGGATGAAGGTATCGCCCATAATATAGGGCATCTGTCGGTTGACCTGGGCGACGATGCACTTCGCGGACTCCGCCGCCGTCTTGGTCAGGCCCGTCTCAATGCTGAAGCTGCAGAAGCCGTGCTCATCCGGGGGCGAGAGGTGGACCAAGGCGACGTCGACCGGGAGCACGTGCTTGAAGAGCAGCGGGAACTCCGACAGGAGGACGGGCGTGAAGTCGGCTCGTTGCTCCCAGACGGCTTTGCGTACATTGTGGCCGATGAACATCGAATTGGAGCGCAGGTGGCCCTGGTATTGGGCCTCGTTCCAGGGGGCCGGGCCTACCGTCAGGGGCTGCGCGATTTCCACATTCTGCACGTGCGGTGCATGAGAGAGCAGCGCGTCCATCAGAACGTGGGGTACGCTGCAGTTGCCCGTCATGAAGATGCGGCTGTTGCTGCGGACGGTGGCTTCAATGGCCTCCAGGGCGGTCATTGATTTTTGGGTGTAGGGTTCTTGCCAATCCATAGCGTCAGTGCCTGCCTATCTGTAGGCGTACGAGCTGCTGGGTTCCTCGATGAGCTCGCCATTGCGTAACACCAAGCCGCGGCGCAGTGCCTCGTTCTGAGCGACGGCGGAAGCAACCCCCATCGCAGCGACATGACGGATATAGCCCCATGCCGCATTGTTGAAAGCATGCGTCGAGGTGCGGGGTACCGCGCCGGGCACGTTGGGCACACAGTAGTGAACAACATCATCTTCGATGTAGGATGGGTCGTCGAGCGTCGTCGGTCGGCTGCTCTCTGCGCAGCCACCGTGGTCGATGGCGAAATCGACGATGACCGACCCCTTACGCATCGTGCGCAGCATCTCACGGGTGATGATCACCGGCGCGCGCTTGCCGGGATTTCGCACGGCGCCGATTACGACATCGGCAAAGCGAGTGACGTGAGCGACATTGAAGTCGTGGTCGATCATGGTGGTGACGCGTCCCTGAAACTGGACATCCAGATCGCGCAGTCGCTCCAAGGAGCGGCTGAGGATGAAGACCTTGGCGCCGACACCGAGGAAGGCTCGCGCGGCGTTCTGCCCTACCGTGCCCGACCCCATAATGATGACGTCACCCGCCGGCACGCCCGGCACGCCATTGAGCAAAATGCCTCGCCCCCCGTTGTGGCGCATCAAGGCTGCCCCAGCGATATAGGGAGCCATTCGCCCGGCGACTTCACTCACGGTCTTGAGGATGGGGAAGTCGTGCTTATCCTTCTTGATCATCTCGTAGGCAATCGCCGTGATGCGCCGGTTGCCCAAGTCTGCGATGTCCTCGTCGGAGAACTGAGGTAGTCCAAGGAAACACATCAGAGCTTGCCCATTGGGCATCCACGTGATCTCCTCCGAGGTAGGCCGGAGCACCTTGAGAATCAGTGTGCCGCGTGTGTAGAGCTCGTGACCGTCGTAGACCAACGTGGCGCCCATTCGCTCGTAGTCATAGTCGTCGAATCCTGCACCGGTCCCGGCGCCGCTCTCCACGAAACACTTGTGACCGTCTTTGATCAGCAATCCGACCCCTGCCGGCGTCAGGCCGACACGTTCCTCACCGGGAAGTCTTTCCTTAGGAATGCCGATGTTCATCGCGGACTCCTTTACATATCCCTGCTTACGATTCTGATAGGTCTATGACATCCGCGCCACACCATCATCCGGCAGCGTCACGTAGACCGCAGGCAGTTTACCGTAGGCGGTCTCGTAGACCTCGTTGAGGTGTGCCTTGACGTTAGGTACGGCCTCCTCGGCGACCAATGCGATGATGCATCCGCCGAATCCGGCCCCCGTCAATCGCGCGCCATAGCAGCCCTCTACCTGTGTGGCGGCATCTACGAGGGTGTCCAGTTCTGCGATGCTGACCTCGTAGTCGTCGCGCAAGCTTCTGTGCCCCTCGATGAGCATATGGCCCACATCCTCGATGCGGCCTTCATAGAGCGCACGGGACACGTGAAGGACGCGTGCGTTCTCCGTCACCACGTGACGCGCCCGTTGATAGACGACGTCCGACATGCTCTGCCGGAACTGCTCAAGTTGTTGGGGCGTGACGTCGCGTAACGCACTGACCTCTGGTAATCGCTCCTGAATCACGCTGACAGCCTGCTCACATTGGGCGCGGCGCACATTGTACTCCGACCCGGACAGCGAGCGACGGACCATGCTGTCCGCGACAACGATGGCGACACCCTCCGGCATCTTGAAGTAGGCACGCTCCAGCGTTCGGGTGTCCAGCATCATCGCATGGCCTGCTCTGCCGCATGCGCTGATCATCTGGTCCATAATGCCGCAGTTGACGCCCACATAGTGGTTCTCGGCCTTCTGACAGAGCAGCGCGATCTCCGGCAACGTCATCCCCAGGTCGCCGAGTTGGTTCCACGCATAGGCGAACGTGACCTCGACCGCGGCGGAGGAGGACATACCTGCGCCCACCGGCACGTCGGAGCTGAGGACGCCGTTGATGCCCCCGGGAGCCAGTCCTTCCTCCAACATCGCCCAGATGACGCCTTTCGGATAGTCAGCCCACCCCCCTGTCGATGAGGGCACGCGATCGACCGGAAAGGTCCGCTCGTCGTTCTTCATATCCATGGCCCGGATCGTGGTCCAGGTGTCATCGCGCGGCGAGATGGCGAGCCACGCGGCACGATCCACAGCGACGGGGAGGACAAAGCCGTCATTGTAGTCGGTGTGCTCGCCGATCAGGTTGACCCTACCTGGCGCGCGCACCACCATAGCCGGGCGCTCCTGGAATCGGGCGTAGAATGCGTGGCTTACTTTTTCTTGCAGTGTGGTCTCAGGCATGGACACCTCCCGTGTACGGTGGTTCATTATAGTGGAATCCCTGGAAACTCACCAATGGCGTCAGCTCTCGTCTACATCGGTGAGCAGGCCCTGCTCCAGAAGCAGCTGCGCGACGCGGGCGCGGTCTTCATCGCGGATGAGGGCGAGCGTATCGCTCAGGCGCTCGACGATCAACGACTGGAGGGTCGTTGAAGCCATAGCTTGAGGGTCGGGCAAGCGCAAGAGCCAGTGCCGCGCTATGGCGGCACCGGTGTTGTCCTCATAGACTCGCCGGATCGCCGCCGCGACGTGTGGTGGAAGGCCGTCCATCTGCGTAGCCTGTTTGAGAAAGGCGGTGATGCGCTCATGGGCGATCCGCTGCTGCTTGGCTCGGCGCAGTGATGAGGGTGAGAGACGATAGCGGTAGTTGCCCGCCGTGCCGACCGGATCGGCAACACGGCTGAGCTGGAACCGTTCATAGCGTCGTCGTGGCGGGACGACGAGTTCCGCGGATCCCGTGAGTTCTACGGGCGGCGGGGGCGTCAAGATGGGTGCCTCGACCTGATGCAAGACGGCTGCTGCGGCGGTGGTCGGGCGGAAGACATCGGATGGGAGGCTTTCGCCCTCGTTCTCTTCTCCCTGGGACGAGGGGGTCGGGACACGGGAACCCAGGTCGACCAGCCCCAACCAGTGCAGGGGGCCGGTGATCAGAAACGAGATCAGCGCGCCTTCCACGGCGTCCCAGGCTTCGAAGCCCCGCAGCGGCGTGTCGCTGCTGATATCGCGGGGTGCCCATGAGTCGTAGTCGCCATCGGGACGCAGAAAGTCCGTATCATGGGTCTTGAGGTAGTCGACAAAGGCTGAGATACTGTACCATTGCCCCGGCTCGCAGCGTCCGAAGGCCGCCAGAAATACCTGCCGCGCGGTCTGCGGGTCGTGCTGCCAACCCTTAACACGGTCGGGCATCAAGGTGCCTGCGCGGTGAAGGTCATCCCAGCGTTGGCTGGATCTCCACGCAAGGATCAGACTCGACCATTGCGACCAAGGGTCCGACCGAAGCCATGTCACGATCGCCTTGGGCACCGGTTGTAACCGCCCCTCCTCAACCTTCCGCAGCCATCCGCTTTCCACCGACAGCGCTTCTACCAGGGCCAACCGTTGGTCGGTCGGTGAATGAAGTTGGGTCAGCAGGCCCTCGCGCAGGTCATCTGAGCGCTGGACTGCCGACCATAGCGTGACCAAATCATCGGCAAGACGGTCGTCTGCACATTGACAGATCTCGGGAGGGGAGGTCGTGGGCGGTGGCGGGATGTCCTTAGGCGGCGGTGCGCCAATATAGAGCACCAGATCCTCCGGGATGAACGCCATCTCCACGGCTCGCTCGCCTCGTTGCTCAAACGTCCGGTGGACCCAGCCGGCATACCAAAGCGCCTCGGCGGCAGATACAGGGGCACGCCACAGCTCCTCGCGCTCCACTCGGCCCGGGCCCGCGGTACGGACCTTGCCCCAACGTCGCTCAAAGATGGTCCAGGGGAGAGCTCCGCCTTCGCGGATCAGATCCTCAACGGCGGCACGTTCGTCAGGCGACATACGCTCCAGATAGCTGGTGACGGCTTCTGCCGATGCCATAGCTGCGACGATCTCCGCGGCCATATCCGGTCGACGACTGGCATGCAACTCAAGGTCCCATAGGTAGGCGATAACGCGGAGTCGAGCGGGGTCGCTATCCAGACATGCCTGGTAGAGCGTTCTCAGAGCCATCGTGAATTGTCCTGTCCGAAGGGTGCGTGCGGCATCAACGTGGTCCATTATAGCCACTGTCGGTAGGGCAGCAAACGCCGCGTCGGTGCCGACGACGGCTGAGGATGGACAGGTGAGTTTGACAGACTATAATCCCCTTGATTACGCCGAACTTGGGTGTGAGGACGGGTGTGTCGTGGGATGCCTATCGAGTGGGTTCAGGAGGTGACTGGATGAAGGTTCTGCTGTCAGGCAATGAAGCGATTGCACTGGGGGCATGGGAGGCCGGGGTTCAGTATGCTTCGGCTTACCCGGGCACGCCCTCCACCGAGATCCTGGAGAACTTCGCGCGCTATCCGGGCGTACGTGCGGAATGGGCCGCGAACGAGAAGGTCGCGTTGGACAACGTTGTCGGG
Source organism: uncultured Anaerolineales bacterium (assembly GCA_964650935.1). GTDB lineage: Bacteria > Chloroflexota > Anaerolineae > B4-G1 > SLSP01 > PWVB01. The sequence goes on along the minus strand of CAZYYC010000001.1, from coordinate 14,232 downwards.
GCCTCCTTCGGCGGTGCGAGGACCTTGTGCGCGATGAAGCACGTGGGCGTCAACGTAGCGGCGGACAGCCTGATGTCGGTTTCCTACACAGGGGTCAAGGGTGGATTGGTGTTGATCAGCGCCGATGATCCCGGGGCCTTCTCGTCGCAGAACGAGCAGGACAACCGTCAGTACGCCCGTGCGGGCAAGTTCCCCTGTTTCGACCCGTCGGATAGTGAGGAGGCACGCCGCTTCGTGGCCATCGCCCTGGAGGTCAGCGAGCGGTTCCGCACGCCGGTGATGTTGCGTACGACGACGCGTTTGTCCCACTCGAAGTCCGCCGTCGAGGCACGAGTGCCGAGCGAGCGCACCTTTCAGCCGTTGGCGCCGTTCGATCGCGAGGATGGCATCGATCGTGTGATCATCCCGGCGGTGGCGCGCCGGCGGCATCCCGAGATCGAGACGCGGCTCGCCGAGGTGGCGGCTTGGGCAGGCGCCGAGGGCTTTGATCTTGGGGTCAATCATATCGACTGGGGCGACACCGACGTCGGTATTGTGACGACCGGTATCAGCTACCAATACGCCCGGGAGCTTCTGGGACACAAGTCGATTCTCAAACTGGGGATGAGCTATCCGCTGCCGCTCGACAAGATCCGCGAGTTTGCTGACGCGGTGGGAACACTGGTCGTCATCGAGGAGCTGGATCCCTTTGTCGAGGAGCAATTGAGGGCAGCGGGCCTCGAGGTCGCCCACGGCAAGGATGTGATTCCGCTCTGTGGCGAGCTGACGCTGGCGAACGTACGCCGGGGTGCCTTTGGCGCGGGTCTGTTGCCCGACGCTTCTGTCGGCGCGCCGGATCCCGTCGCTGAGATCGAGGTGCCGGCGCGCTCTCCTGCACTCTGTCCCGGATGCCCGCACCGTGCCTTCTTCTACAACCTCAGACGCTACAAGCGAAAGGGTGTGATCGCAGGCGACATCGGGTGTTACTCTATGGGCGTGTTACCCCCTTTTCAGGCGCTCGATATGCTGATCTCGATGGGGGCCAGCGTGGGCATGGCCCACGGCTTCGAGCGTGCGGGGGGACAGGAGATCGCCATTGCTACGATCGGCGACAGCACCTTCTTCCACTCCGGTATGGCGCCGCTGGCGTCAGCTGTCTACAATCGTTCGAAGATCGCGGTCGTGGTCCTCGACAATCGCATTACCGCGATGACGGGCCAACAACAGCATCCCGGTACCGGCATGACGTTGCAGGGCGAGCAGGGCCACGAGATCGACATCGCCGCCGTGTGCCGCGCGATGGGCGTCAGCTTTGTCGAGGAGGTCGATGCCTGGGACGTCAAGGCGATCAACACCGTGCTGCGCGACGCCTTCCGCCATGAAGATGGACCGGCCGTCGTGGTCGTGCGCGGCGCCTGCGTCTTCACGCCGCACTTCCACCTGCAGCCGAAGATGCACGTCGATCCGGATAAGTGCGTCACCTGCGGGTCGTGCTTCCTGGTCGGCTGTCCGGCGATCATCAGGAGTGACGAAATCTATGAGACCAGTGGTAAGCACAAAGCTGCCATCGACCCGCTTCTCTGCACGGGCTGCACGGTATGTATGCAGGTCTGTCCGGTGCAGGCGATAGCGCCGGCGGCATAGGAGGTACGATGCTTAAGCAATTGAATATGCTCATCGTCGGCGTCGGGGGCCAGGGGATCTTGACGGCGTCGGACATTGCGGCACAGGTGGGATTGGACTTGGGGCTGGATGCGAAGAAGTCGGAGGTGCACGGCTTTGCGCAACGCGGCGGTGTGGTGGACAGCCACGTGCGCTGGGCGCCTGTTGTGGGCTCGCCTACCTGTGAGCGCGGCACCGTCGATCTACTGATGGCTTTCGAGCTACTCGAGGCCCTGCGTTGGATTGACTGGCTGCGACCTGAAGGTATGGTCGTGGTCAATCGTCAGCGCATCATCCCGATGGGCGTTAGCATCGGAGACATGACCTATCCTAGTGAGGCGGACATTTTGGGCGCTCTGCGACGCCGGGCCGGTAAGGTGGTGGTCGTGGACGCTCTCCCGCTTGCTGAGGAGGCCGGCAACCCCAGGACCGTCAACACAATCATGTTGGCCGCGCTCTCGACGCTCTTGGAGACCGACCCCGGACTGTGGGAGACGGCCATCCTACGTCGCGTGCCGCAAAGCTACGCTGACGTGAACAAGGTCGCCTTCCGGTTGGGACGTGAGGCGGCGACCTAAGGCGATCGAAAAGGGGAATCGCTTCGCCAGGATGAGCCTGACCGCCTCCTGATAGAACAAGCCGCTGAGATCCAACCCCTGGGTGGAAGGGAGTTCAGCCGGACTCACGACCTTGTTTGTCACGACCTTGCTTGTCACGACTTTGTTGCAGTGCTGACTTAGCGCTCTCCTGGAGAAACGCGACGGACAGGCCGTTGCGTTGGATCTGCCGGAGTTGATCGCGGGAGAGGCCGGCTGCGGGACCGGCGACATCGTATTCATGGGCTAGCGTGATCCCGCTCACCGCAGGGTCGTCAGTGCTGAGCGTGACGAGAATGCCTCGCTCGACGTACGTCTTGACCGGGTGATCGGCATAGCTCGGTACAGCGCTGATCTGGACGTTGCTCGTCAGACTGACCTCCAGGCCGATCCGTTGTTCCGCCAGGAGGTCCATCAGCGTAGGATCCTCGATGGCGCGTAGCCCGTGGCCGATACGGGTAGCTCCGAGTTCTCGGATCGCAGTCCAGATACTCTCAGGGCCGGCGGCCTCACCGGCGTGGGCCGTGATCTGCCAGCCCAGATCGCGCCCGCGGCGGAAGTGGTCGATGAAGAGCTCAGCCGGCCAGGCCATCTCGTCGCCCGCGATGTCCATCGCGGCGATGTGGTCGTGATGGGCTTGCAGGGCGTGGAACTCCTCCCAACATGCCTCCAGACCGTAGGTCCGACTGAGGATGCCGATCAGGTTGACCGCGATCCCGCGATCACGTGAGGCCGCCTCGGCACCGTCGATGACGGCTTCGACCACGCCCTCAGGGGCGAGATGGTGGGGCGTGGCCATGTAGCGCGGGCTGAAGCGCACCTCGACGTAGTCAATCCCCTCTTCCGCGGCGTCCTCGACGCATTCGTGGGCGATCCGGCGGCAGGCCTCGAAATCGGCGAGCACGCCCACGCTGCGGTCGAGCTTCTCGATGAAGGCCATCAGACCCGGCTGAGGTGCGGTCGCCTGGAACCAACCGCGCAGCATCTCCGGGTCATCGCCGGGGAGTGGGACGCCGTGCTGTCGAGCGAGGTCCTGGATCGTGTCGAGTCGCATGGCGCCCTCAAGATGTCGATGGAGATCAACGAGGGGAAGGTCTGGGTCTATAAGGTGACTCATGTTGCCGATCTCCTTCAGCCGTGAGCTATGAAGATACCTGAGGCCTTGTGAATGTGGAAGGCGCCCTTGATCTCGATGTGGGCGGCGACCGTGCGGCGTACCGTCGCCCACTGTGACGCCTCCAGCGTGCAATCCATCAGTGTCGATGAGGAGCGCAGATAGGCGATGACGGGCCGGACTTCGGTGACCTCCAGCGCATCCTTGTAGTCGTAGCGTGCGATATGGGCAAAGACCTCGCCGAGCTGGTTGTCCCCATTCTCCAGCGTGAAGCCACGGGAGACTTTGCTTGTGCGCTCTCGGATGTCGGGCACGAAGGGCTCGACAAGCGACCAGAGCTGCGCCATATGCTGGTCTCCCACCGTGGTGGCATAGAACGTGCCAAGGGTCTGCAGCACGCGACGGATCTCGTGCAGGGCGCGCTGCCGGTCAGGCACGTGGTAGAGCATATGGTTGGCGATGACGGCATCGAATGCTCCGTCCTCGAAAGGAATCGCCTGTGCGTCGACGACCCTGGTCGTGACCTGTCGATTGAGGTCGGCCAGCTTGGCCTGAGCGGCCTCCACCATGCCACTCGAGAAATCGGTCAGGGTGAGCTCCCATTCGGAGGGGATGCGCGCGCGGTTAGCGGCCCACAGATCCCCCGGGCCACATCCTAGTTCAAGGATGCGAGCGTCCTCAGGTAGATCGGTCAGGTGGTCGAAGACCCAGCGGCTCCAGCCGTAAGGGTTGGTACTGAAGCGCGCGTGCAGCGCGATACGCGCATTGAGGTTCCGGTCATCCTGGTACTGCTCGCGCACGTCCAGAGCGTCACTCTGCTTATCCGTCATCGCTTCTCTCCAGATCAAGCCACTTGTTGGGCGCCATCACCGGCTTGTAGTGATCGAGAACCTCAAGCGCTCTTTCGACATCGTCAGCCACGTAGTAGAGGTCACGCCAGGGTTTGGCGAATCCTTGGCGATAGTAATGCTCGAAGAGCGCGATCAGCGGTTCATAGAAGCCCTGGATGTTGAGCACGATGATCGGCTTGCTGTGTTCACGCAGCTGGCGGAGGACGAGGATCTCGGCCAGCTCCTCCAGCGTGCCGAAGCCGCCGGGGAGGACGAGAAAGGCGTCGGCCAGCTCCGCCATCCGCGCCTTGCGCTCCCGCATATCGCGGGTGATGATGAACTCATCGGCATCGGCGAAGTCGATGGGCTCGGCCTTGATCAGCTCGGGCATCACACCGATCACGCGTCCGCCACCGGACTTGACCGCGCGCGCCAGGGCGCCCATTAGACCGATATCTGCCCCGCCATAGACCAACGTGTCACCGCGTCGCGCGATGTGCCGGCCCAGCACCTCTGCAGCGGTGAAGAAGGCCGGTGCCACCGATTCGCTGGACGCGCAGTAGACGCAGATGTTCATTGCCGCCTCCGTTATCAGAGCTCCAGGCAGGCTTCGACCGCCAGCCAGAACAGCTTCTCGCGCACGGATGTGCGTTCATTCCAGTGGCGGGAGTCCCACGTCTCGCCACTCACGTCGTCGCCTCCGTAGAGAAGTTGCCCGAAGGTGACACCGCGGAAGCGTGCCACCGTGAAGAAGGTGGCGGCCTCCATCTCGACGGTGAGGCATCCTTCTTCTTTCCGTAGAGCTACCTTAGCCGGTGTCTCGCGATAGAAGGCGTCGGTGGTCCAGGTCTTGCCGAGCACGTAAGGCACCTCGTGGCGGCGCAACACGCGCTCGATCGCTTCGACTGCCGCCTCTGAGGGGGTGGCCTCGCGGGCGGGAGCAGCATAGTGGTAGGAGGTCCCCTCATCGCGGATCGCTGCGGTCGGCACGACGACGTGGCCGACGGCCATCTCACGGTCTAGCACGCCTGCACTGCCGCAGGCGATAAAGGTGCGCCCTCCCTTGGCGATGGCCTCTTCCAGTAGGCCGGCGGAAAGTGGCGCCCCCACGCCCGGATGGAAGACGGTGAGCCGTCTGCCGTCGACGTTCAGATCATAGAAGGGGTGTTCACCGATTTCGGACTTCGAGCTACAGACTTTGCGCAGCCGCCCTTCTGCGACGAGCTGATTGAGCACCTCCTGGAAGAAGCAGGCGACGCAGTTTGGGGCCATATCCTCCGGCTTGATGTGGTCGCCGGGCTCGATGACGGCCCTCTCCGTTGGATCGAACTCCAGGATGGGGAAATCCTGACGCATAGACGCTCCTCTCGGGTTGTGGTGTCACCGCGCTCATAGTAGCTGGGATAGCCGTCTGCGTCAACTGGGGATTGACCGGTCCCGGAGTATACTGCAGGGTAACTGTCGGCCCCCTATCCCATTAAGGTTGGTTCAAGATGACCCGTTATCATATGCACAAAGCTGAACTGGAGATCACGGATCCCCAAGCACTTGAGGCGATTCTGCTCGGCGGCACGTATGCAACGTTGGCCTTTGCGCGAGGCAACGAGCCCTATCTGGTGACGTTGAACTACGGCTATGATCCCGTGGAACGCGCCCTCTATGTCCATTCCGCTGTTGAGGGATTGAAGCTCGCTTTCATCCGTGAGAACCCCCGGGTCTGCGGGACGGTGATTGTGGATGAGGGATACTGCCAGGGTCGCTGTACCCATGCCTATCGTTCTGTGGTCTTCTGGGGACGGATCGAGCTACTGGAGACCGCTGCCGAGAAGGAAGCCGGGCTCGGGCTGATGATCGACCGTCTGGAGGATGACCCCGCGGCGACACGGCGTCGTTTGCTTGCCGATCCCGACCGCCTGAACCACGTCGCCGTGTTGAAGCTGACGATCGAGGAGATCACGGGCAAGGCCGGGCAGTAGGGGACCGGGCATCTGTGGTATACTTGCGCCGACGCCCAAGCTGACGCGTTCGCGAGACGCTCGATGTGGGAGGGTGTCTGTCGTCCCTTATTGAGGGAGAAGGTGCTATCGCAGTGGAGCGCTCTCGAGAAGCAACGGTTGTGCTGACGCGCACCGGTATCGTGGTCGTCGCTGCCTACATCGCGGCGCAGATGATGGCGGATATCGGCAGCCTCAAGATCGCGGTGATCGCGGGTCTGAGTATCGATGGGGGGACGCTTGTCTACCCCTTCACCTTCACGCTGCGTGACATGGTTCATAAGGCGTTGGGACGCAGAGCAGCTCGTACGGTCGTGGTCGCTGCTGCGGTGATCAATCTCGTGATGGCGGGCTTCTTCGCGCTGGTGGCGTGGCTGCCTGCCGACCCGACCTGGGGCTTGCAGGAGGCCTTTGCCGGCGTTCTGGCCCCGGTCTGGCGCATCGTGGTCGCCAGCATCTTGGCTGAGGTGGTCAGCGAGCTGCTTGACACGGAGATCTACCATCTGTGGGTCACTCGAGTGACCCGGCAGTACCAGTTCATGCGCGTGCTCGTCACGAACGCGGTTAGCGTGCCTGTGGACAGCTTGATCTTCGTCTGGCTGGCCTTCGGCAGCGTTCTTCCGGTCGGCGTGGTCTGGTCGATCTTCTGGGCCAATGTGCTGGTGAAGGGCGTGACGACGATGGTGAGTTGGCCGGCGATCTATCTGGTGAAAGAGGGTGGGCATGAGTAAGCGATCGAAGGGTCCGGGCGGTATCGATGTCGAGGCACTGACCGATGAAGAGGCGCGTGCTGAGTCCGAGGCGCTCATTGAGCAATTCCTGGCGGAGACGGGGAGCGCTGCGACCCGAGAGGGCACGGAGGGCGGCGTCGACGACCTCCGTGCGGACACATTGCCCGAAGGGCACCGCTCCGGCTTCGTCGCGCTGATCGGGCGGCCCAACGTAGGCAAGTCGACGCTTGTCAACGCTTTGGTGGGCGAGAAGATCGCGATTGTCTCGCCCAAGCCCCAGACGACGCGCACGCGTATTGCCGGCATTCTGACCGAGCCGGCTCACCAGGTTGTTTTCGTCGATACCCCTGGGATTCACAAGAGCCCGCCCTTTCAACTGAACAAACGGATGGTTGACGTCGCAGTCGCGGCGATTCCGGATGCCGATCTCATCCTCTTCGTCGCTGACGTCTCTGCTCAGCCGCGTGAGGAGGATGAGCTGATCGCGACGCTGCTGCAGGAGAGGGCCGGCAAGCGCCCCGTCTTCCTCGTACTCAACAAGACGGATCAGCTGACCATGGAGCAGACTGAGACGCGGGTTGAGGCCTATCGGGCACTGTTGCCGACGCACGCTGACTCGATCATGGTCAGTGCGCTACGGGGCACCCATCTCGATCAGCTGCGTGAGCGGATTCTCGCACGGTTGCCGGAGGGGCCGCGTTACTACCCCGGTGACCAGATCACCGATCAGACAGAGCATCAGATTGCCTCAGAGCTCATCCGTGAGGCCCTGCTGCGTCACACACAGCAGGAGGTGCCTCACGCAGCCGCCGTGCTGATTGAGGATTATCACGAGCGCGAGGACGGTCTCTTCTACGTCAGCGCGCGGATTTGGGTGGAGCGCGAGTCGCAGAAGCCGATCATCATCGGCAAAGGCGGGCAGCGGCTCAAGCAGATAGGCACCGAGGCACGCGCCGAGCTGGAGCGCTTCATCGGCGGGCGCGTCTACCTCGATCTGTGGGTTAAGGTCAGGCCGAGTTGGCGCGATCACGCGGCTCGACTTCGCGAGCTGGGATACTGAACTGCCCTTTTCGGCGCTCTTACGTCTTGCTTGCTAGGTTGCCCATTATAGGAGCCACGAATGCCGATTGGATCCATTGTCAACGCAGCGACCGTGATTTTGGGCAGCACGATAGGCATACTGGTGCGGCAGCGCCTGCCGGTGCGCATCAAAGGCATCATCTTCCAGGCTGTCGGGTTGGCGACCCTGGTCCTCGGTACGCAGATGGCGCTCCAGGTCGGAGGCGATTTCCTGGTTCTGATCTTCAGCCTGATCCTGGGCGGGATCGTCGGTGAGATCGTCAAGCTCAGCACGCGCATGGACGCGCTCGGGGACGGGTTGAAGGCGCGTCTCCACGCCAAGGACGAGCGTTTCACCGAAGGGTTGGTCACTGCCTTCCTGATCTTCTGCGTGGGATCGATGACCTTTGTCGGGGCGCTGAACGAAGGCCTGAGCGGCGATCGGACCCTCATCTTCAGCAAGGCCATCCTCGATGGGTTTACATCGATGGTCCTCGCTTCGGTCTACGGAGTTGGCGTGCTCTTCTCGGCACTGCCGCTCTTCCTGGTGCAGGCCGGCCTGACGCTGTTGGCGGCGCAGTTCCAGACGCTCTTTCCGGAGGTGCTGATTCAGCAGTTGACCGCGGTAGGCGGCGCGTTGATCTTGGGCATCGGATTCAACCTCCTGGAAATCAAGGAGATCAAGACCGTCAACCTGCTTCCGTCATTGCTGGTGGTCGTGATCCTCACCTTCATCTTCCTCGTATGAGGTGGCTGCCCCTGTGAGCGGAATGCAAAGAGGGCGACGCTAAGTCGCCCTCTTTTTTGGTGGACCTGGTGGGATTCGAACCCACGACCCCCACAATGCCATTGTGGTGCGCTCCCAGCTGCGCTACAGGCCCACGTAGACCTTATGACCTTGTCAAGTCAGGGGATGTCCCTGAAATGGAGCTGAGGGGATTCGAACCCCTGACCTCTACAGTGCGATTGTAGCGCTCTCCCAGCTGAGCTACAGCCCCTCACCTCGCGACGAGGATTATACCACAAGGGCGTGAACTTACAAGGGTTCGCTCACAATGTGTCGGTGATGGGAATGGTGAGCTGCCCCAATTCCGGCACTTGGATCGTCATCTTGATGGTGTGCTCGCCCGGTGTCAATTCTACCGGGAGGTAGACCTTGAGCACGGCACCGTAAGGAATGTAGAGGGGGGCAGACCATGAGAGGGTGCCCACCGCACGCACCTTGCCGTTCAACTCCACGGTGGCCCCGTCGAGCGATGTCTCTTTCTCGTCGACGATCAGCTTCGTGATGCCGCTGACCGTCCCCGAGTCGATCAGATTCTTGATGGCGAAAACGAAACCGCCGTCCTGGCTTGCCAGGCTGTCCGATACGTAGAGCCGCTGTAGTGCACTGGATGACATACCATACATCATGGTGACCTCCTCAAACTAGAATCTTCGTGTTGAACGTGAACTCGCCGATACGGATTGACCCACCAAGTGCTGCACATGACTTAGCGTCGCTAGAATCCTAGACGATCTCGCCGAATTTGCCACTGAAGTGCCGGAAGAACCAATAGCCAAAGACAAGGATAATCAGTGCGGTGACTGCGGTTCGCGCCAGGAAGTCGACCGAGGTGAGTGTGCCGTAATAGAGGATGTCCTGATACGTGTTGATGATGGACGCCATAGGGTTGAGCCGGAAGAGCCAGAGCTGGGGGTTAAAGGTCAAGCCCAACAGCGTCACCTCCGGAGGTAACGACTTCATCGGGTAGATGACCGGGGTCAGGAAGAACCATGCCTGCATACCGACATCCATCAACATATGGGTGTCTCGGTAGAAAACCTCGAGGGTGGAGAGGATGAGCACGATGCCGATCGTAAAGATCACCTGAATCAGGATGGGGATAGGCAGAAAGAACAGATGTCGGCTGGGCAGGACGCCTGAGATCAGGGCAAGGATGAAGAAGACGGGCAAGGCGATCAGGAAGTTGATCATATTCGATAGCACGACCGAGATCGGCAACACTTCGCGCGGGAAGTACACTTTCTTGATCAGATTGGCGTTGCCCACCACACTGGGAATGCCGCCCATAACCGAGCCGACAAAGAAGTTCCAGGGCAACATCGCGCTCAGGAAGAGCACCTGATAGTTGGGAATGTCCTCGCGCTTGTAGAGAACGCCAAAGACAAAGGTGAAGATAAGCATCATCAGCAATGGATTGAGCCACGACCAGACGACGCCGAGGAGTGAGTTCTTGTAGCGGACCTTCAGGTCACGAGAGACCAGATTGTAGACGAGATTACGGTAGGCCCAGAGTTCCTTGAGCCACTGCGTAAGACGGCTGCTATGTCGCATAGATGTGTGATCAAGCCTTTGCCGGATTTGGGGGCTTGGCGAATCACAAGCCCATTCTGATATGTGGTGATTAGGGGTTCACGCCGGCGATTATACCACCTGACAGGGTGAAGACAACGCGGAAGGCGTGGATCGCGCTGCCCTTCGTTGTTGGACGGCGGTGCTGCAGGTATAATGCGCCTGTGGAACCTTCAGTATCCCGCAAACTGAGCGATATGAGCCTCATTCCCTGGTGGCGTTGGGGAATGTTGGTTGTGCTTCTCGTCGCAGCTTGGTTACGCCTGGGGCGGCTGCCGGAGCTGCCGGTGGGCCTGCATTACGATGAGGCCGCCAACCTCATTCTTACCCGTCAGATCACCGAAGGTGGCTATCGCCCGCTCTTCATCCGCGCCTATACGGGCAAAGAGGTTCTCTTCTTCTACGCGGCAGCGCCTTGGGTCCGGATGACCGGTGACGCGGCTTGGGGCCTGCGACTGGGTGCTGCGATGCTGGGGATCCTGACGGTTGCAGCGACCCACGCTGCAACTCTGACGCTATCGGGACGGCGTGAAGGGGCCCGGGGTATCGCCCTCTTGGCCGCGGGATGGATGGCGGTGGCCTTCCCCCATCTGCTGCTGAGCCGCTACGGCTTTCGGGCCATCTCTCAGCCGTTAATGCAGGCACTGACCGTTGCTACCCTGTGGCGTGGCCTGCGCTCGGGAAGGATCGGTTGGCTCGGTGTTGCCGGCGCCTGCCTTGGCCTGACAGCCTACACTTATCTTGCGGCGAGGCTCTTTCCCGTTCCGCTCGCCTTGGCAACCGGTTGGTTGTGGATCCGGTCGGAGCCCCACGCGCGGCGGCGGCTGCTCGGAAGGCTGGCGATCGTGTTAGCCGTTGCGGTCGTGGTCGTGGCGCCGCTGGTCGGCTTCTTTCTGCGCTATCCGGAGACCTTCACCACGCGGATCTCACAGGTGATCGCGCCGACGTCGGCCGAGGCGCTGCGTGGGGTCGCTGACTGTTTGCGCGCCCTGTTCTGGCCCGGTAGGGGCGACGGCTACGTGCGCTTCAATGACCCGGGATTGCCGATGATGGATCCCGTGTCGGCGGTGCTGGGTCTGTTGGGGCTGATCCTGATCGTGGGGGCACGTCGCGCGCGCCCATTGGAGGGCGCCGCGCGAACCATGATTGTGACGGCCATCTTCGTGATGACGCTGCCCAGCGCACTGGCGACAGGGGAGATTACGCCCAGTAACCTGCGTATGGTGGGGATATTTCCCTTCTTAGCGGTGCTGCCCGCGTGGGGAACGTGGATCCTACTGTCCTCGCTCGGCAAGGTGCTCAAGAGGACGATGCATGCGTCGGAGGAGCACGGGCTTGCCGTCTGGGTGCCGCGAACGCTGATCCTTGTCCTATTTGGGGTCGGTGCCGTGCGGAGCGGCATCATCTATACGGCGTGGGCCGGGTCCGAGGCGCTCTTCCTCGAGACCGACGGCGCGATGGCCTTAGCGGCTCACGTGGTGGATGCACTCGCGGCGCCCGAGGGGCCGACGATCTATATCGCCAGCGAGCACTATCGCCATCCGACGGTGGCTGCGCTGGCAACCCACTACCGCGAGGCGAAGTGGCTGACCGGTGGGGCCAGCCTGGTGCTCCCCATGGAGGGTGATGCTGTCTATCTGATCCCGACGTCCCTGCAGCCACCGGCTACCTGGCCCGCGTTCATCACCGAGGTCTGGACACCTACAGCCCACCTGAGTCCCGCCGGAGTGCCGGCGCTGACGGCCTACCATCTTCGCGCGTCGCACATCGCCGGCGCGCGCGCGTCTGCGGCTGAGGGCGGCACGGATCCGGCTGACTTCGCGCATGTGGTCCAGGTCTATGATGCAGCGCCGATGATAGCGTGCCGCGTGGCTGAGCCGTGCCCGATCCTGGTCGTGTGGGAGCCGCTGTCCTCCTACACGACACTGCAGCCGGTGGTGCGACTTTGGCATCCGCAGAGCGGAGAGTGGACGCGCGCGATGGCCTTCCACTACCCGCCGGAGGAGTGGGCACTCGGCGATCTAGTGCTGGATCAACTGGTGCTGGACCCGCCGATAGGGTTGCCGCCGGTGGCGGGGTACCGGATTGGCGTCGGCTTCTATGATCCAAGTTGGGATGAAGCGTTGCCGCGCCTAGTGGACGAGCGTTTTGCGGGCTTCGAGGCGATCTATCCTGCGCCATCTGGAGAGCTGCGATTTGATCCGATATCGGGCCCTCCTACGGAAGCGCATGCGCGTGAGGCCTGTGCGGGCCTAACGCGCCCGATACCGGAGCAGCGAGCGACGTTGAACTTGCTGGGCTGGCGGGTCGAGCGACTGACCGGCACCATGACGCTGCCGGGTAGCGAGCTCTTTGTGCGTTTGTGCTGGCAAGCCGGCGGCGATGCTCCTCCATTCAGCTCGGTGAGACTCTATCTGGATACCGGCACGGAGGATGTAGAGCTGTATGCGGGACGTCCCGCTCAAGGCTATGGCTTCCATAGCTGGCGTGAGGGCGAGTTCGTCGATGATCGCTACCGCCTGCGCCTGCCCCGGTCGTTGCCATCGGGCGACTACGAACTCAGCGTCCAGGTGGATGAAGCAGAGCCCATTAGGCTGTCAACGCTGACCGTCGAACCCGTGATGCGCACGTTTGCCCCACCAGAGATGGACCAATCGGTCGCACTTGACTTTAGCGATGCGTCGGGCGCGCCAGTGGTGCGTCTGCAGGGCTATGATCTGTCCGCCTTGGAGCCGGGGCAGCTGTGGCACGTTGTGTTGGCCTGGCAGGCGCTCAACGAGATGCCGGACGACTACATCGTCTTCCTGCATCTGCGAGAGGCGGACAGCGGCTTATTGGTCGCACAAGTTGACGAGATGCCGCGTGCCGGCGACTATCCGACGTCTCTCTGGATGCGTGGAGAGGTCGTCGTGGACGAGGTCACGCTGACGCTTCCCTCAGATCTCGCGCCAGGACGCTATACGCTGTCGGTGGGGCTTTACCTGTCGTCCGGCGTACACCTTCACGCCGATGGGGCGACTAACGTGCCCCTAGCCGATGTGCCCTTCAGGCCTTGAGCAGGGCTAGTTCGAGTTATGTGGAATGACTTCCACTTCCTCTGCCGCGTACCGGAAGCGCTCGCGGTCTCGTCGCGGGCCATCAGGAGGGATCTCGACGATGACATCGCCCTTGAGGATGTCGAGGTCGATGACCCTGCCGACACCGCGATCGGTCCTGACCCGTGACTTGACCCGCGGAAGGCTCTTGGCTTCTTCCTTATAGACTTGATGCTCGTAACCCAAGCAGCAGCGCAGGCGTCCGCACATCCCCGTGATATCGGTCGGCGCCATCGAGATGGCCTGATCCTTGGCCATGCGGATGGAGACAGCTTGAAATTCGGTGAGAAAGCGGCTGCAGCAGCGCGGCTCGCCACAGACGCCGTAGCCATCGAGGGTCTTGGCGTGATCGCGGGGTCCGACGGAGCGTAGCTCCACCCGGCAGCTCATCCGCGAAGCGATCCTGCGCCGCAGGGTCGCGAAGGCTTGCTTGCTGATGTTCCCGGAGCAGAGGACGATGGCGCTGTTGCCGTCAAGCGTGAATTCGGCGCTGACGATTTTGAGGTCATGTTTATTGGTCACGACCTCCTCGCGAGCGACCTCTACCAGGCGTTCAGCGCGCTGCTGCATCACGTAATAGCGAGCCATGTCCAGCCCGCTGGCCCGGCGTAGCACGGCACGCAGGTTGCGCGATGCGAGCTCCTCCGGGGTCACCTCAGGTAGATGGGTCACCTGACCTACCTGTTCACCGTAGACCGTCTCGACCACGACCCAATCAAACGGCGTCAGCGATAAGTCAGCCGCGGCGAGAAAGTGATAGGGTTTGCTTGCCGGCTGGAATCGCACGCCGACAACACTAGGCTCGTTGTAAATCCT